>JBDKEX010000099.1:0-10433 GCA_039798985.1 Pseudomonadota bacterium
TTTGCAGGTCGCGCCAGGCACCCAGAGCTGCAGGAGCGGTGGTGTAGTGGCCGTGAACGTCGATGATGAGGGGCTTTTTGCTCATGGGTGGGGTCTCCTGGGGGGCAAACAAAAACAAAAATCAGTTGGGTTCCATGCCCTGGCGGCGCTTGGCCGCGGCCGCTGCGGGGGAATGGATGAAGTTCAAAAATTCATGCGCGGCATCCGCATGGGTTGCTGCGGTGCAAATACCCGCTGAAAAGGTGGTGACGATTTGGATCGCATCTGGCAAAGGGCCGAGTATTTGAATACCTTCGAGATTGATGAGTTCACTGAGTTGTTGGAAGCCGAGCTCCACATCGCCCCGCGCCACCAGCGAACCCACAGGAACGCCGGGCGGTGGTGTGACCACGCGAGCCTGCAGTTCTGCGGCCACCCCCCAACGCTCGAACAAACGGGCCAAAGCCACGCCGCTGGGCCCTGTGGAGTAACTGATGTTGCGCGCGGCCACCACAGCCGCCTTCAAGGCCGCTTCGGTGGCAATGTCGGGCACTGGCGCACCTGCACGCACGGCAACCGCAACGCCCGAGCGCACCCAGTCGACCTTGCTGCCGGCTTGTACACAACCAGCGGCTTGCAGTTTGTCTATCGCGTCAGCAGCCAATAGGACCATGTCGAACACCTCGCCGGCCTGCACACGCTTGGCAGCATCTACCCCACCCACCGATTCGATGACCACTTGATGGCCGGTTTGGGCTTCAAAAGCCTGGACCAAATCGGCCAACACTTGCCGCGTGGCCATGGAGGAAATGCCGTGGATGACAACAGGGGTGCGGGTGCGGTTCATGACAGCATTGTCACCATGGACTTAAAAATCACAAGTGGAATAACGTACTATTAGTCATTCCATTTTGATATAACAAACAAGCGAGCAAGGCCATGGACCTGAAGCAACTGGGGTACTTTGTGCGGGTGGCCGAATTGGGCAGCTTTACACGGGCCGCACAGGCCCTGGATGTGGCCCAGCCCGCTTTGAGCCGGCAGGTGCGGTTGCTGGAGGTGGAACTGCGGCAAAACCTGCTGGTGCGAAATGGCAGAGGCGCCACCACCACCGAGGCCGGCAAACTGCTGCTGGAACATGGCCGGGGCATATTGCACCAAGTGGAAAGGGCCAAAGAAGAACTGGGGCGGGTGCGCGGAGCCTTGGCCGGCCGCGTGGCCGTGGGGTTGCCACCCAGCCTGGCCCGGGTGCTCACGGTTCCCCTCACCCGCGCGTTCCGCCAACAACTGCCCCAGGCACAAGTGTCCATCAGCGAGGGGCTGTCTGCCACCATGCTGGAGTGGCTGCACACCGGGCGGCTGGACATTGCCGTGCTGTACAACGCGCAGCCCACGCCCGACATTGACATAGCACCACTGCTGGACGAAGACCTGCTGTTGGTGGAACCCCGCCCGCCCGGGCTGGCCGAGGAACCGCCGCCACCGCCCATTTCGCTGGCGGCCGTGGCGGCCATGCCCTTGGTGATACCCAGCCGGCCAAACGCCATACGCATGCATGTGGAAGCCGAAATGGTCAACATAGGCTGCCGCCCCAAGGTAGCGCTTGAAATTGACGGGGTTTCGGCCATTTTGGATTTGGTGGCGGACGGCGCGGGGGCTGCCTTGTTGTCCAGGAACGCCGTGGCCAGTTCCATTCGGCCATCGGCTTACCGCACACGGCAAATATGCAACCCGCCGCTGCGAACTCGCTTGTGCATTGCCACCAGTTCGCAGAGGCCGGCCACGCTCACGCAACAGACCACCTTGGAGTTGATACGCCGCTCAATTGAAAAGTTGAACGCCTGACAACTGCCCACTTTGAGGCCGTAGGTTCACTGCTTGGGAATGCCTGTGCGTTCGATCACAGCGGTCCAGCGCTTGACGTCGGAAGCCAACAGCTCGGCCGCTTCTTCGGGGGTGCTGCCATCGGCGTCAATGTTCAAATCGCGCAGCTTCTGTTTTACATCGAGCGTGGCCAGGGCCGCGTTGATGTCTTTGTTCAAGCGCAGCACAACATCACGCGGGGTTTTGGCAGGCACGGCCAAGCCGTTCCAAGACGATGCGACAAAACCTTTCACACCCTGCTCTACTGCGGTGGGCACATCGGGCAAGGCACTGGAACGCTTTTTGCCGGTAACGGCCAAGGCACGGAAAGCACCAGAACGGATGTGGGTGAGGGTTGGGCCCAGAATTTCAACCGCGAAATCCACTTGCTTGCCACGCAAAGCACCGATCAAGGCGGGGGTGCCGTTGAACGGCACCACCTGCAGGTTCAAATCGGCGCTGGACTTGAACAATTCAGCCGCCAAATTTTGGGTGCTGCCTATGTTGATGCTGCCCAAATTGAGCTTGCTTGGATTGGCCTTGGCGTAGGTCACCAATTCGCCCAGGGTTTTGAAAGGCGAATCGGCAGGCACCAAGACCGCCAAATCGAATGTGCCCAGGGTGGAAACGGGCGCAAAGTCTTTGAGCGTGTCGTAGGGCAGGCTTTTGAACAAACCCGCCGTGACAGCTGTGCCGTTGGACATCAAAAACAGGGTGTGCCCGTCTGGCTCAGACCGCGCAACGGTTTCTGCGGCCACCACACCCCCGGCACCGGGGCGGTTGTCAATGGTGATCGGCTGGCCCAAGGTGGTGCTCATTTGGGCGGCCACGGCGCGCGCGGTTAAATCGCCGGCGCCACCGGCCGCAAAAGGCACCACAATGCGCAGCGCCTTGCTTGGGAAGTTTTGCGCCTGTGCGGCCCCGCCTGCGCAGGCCAATGCGGCCCAAACGCCCACAAGCCAAAAACGGCGGGCGATTGAAATAGGGTGGTTCATTGCGAATACCTCATGAAAACAGACCGGCGCCAGGCGGCTAGCCAACAAACTGCACCAACCACAACGAAATGGGCGGAAACACCAGCAACAGCACCGTGCGGAACACGTCGCTGACCAAAAAAGGCATGACGCCGCGGTAACTTTCGCCAATGGGTACGTCTTTGGCCATGCCATTGACCACATAGACATTCAAGCCCACGGGCGGGGCCAGCAAACCGAAGCCCACGGTCATGAGCACCATGATGCCAAACCAAATGGCCACCGACTCCTGCGGCATGCCGAAATCCAGGCCCATGATCATGGGAAAGAAAATAGGCACTGTGAGCAAAATCATGGAGAGTTCGTCCATGACCGCGCCCAACACCACGTAGAACAGCAAAATGGCTGAAACCACCAAGAACGGCGACAAACCCCAAGCCCCCACGGTTTCAGCCAACTGGGTTGGCACCTGTGTCAGGGCCAGAGACGAGTTCATCATGTCTGCGCCAATAAAAATCATGAAAATCATGGCGCTGCTTTCCGCGGTGGAATAGAAGCATTGGCGAATTTTTCGCAAGGTGAGTTCGCGCTTGAGCAGGGCCGCCAAGAAGGTGCAGGCCGTGCCCACGCCAGCCCCTTCAGTGGGGGTGAAAAAGCCACCGTAAATGCCGCCAAACACCACCACGAACACCGCGCCTATGGGCAACACGTTTTTGATGGTGGAAAGTTGCATGGAAGGCAAACCGTCGTCGTGCTCGGGCGCGTGACCGGGCACCACACGCACGTAAACCGCAATCGCAATCACGTAACCCACCATCGCAATCAGCCCTGGCACCATGGCAGCGGCAAACAACTTGGCGATGTTTTGCTCGGTCAAGATGGCGTAAATCACCAGCGGCACCGAGGGTGGAATGAGAATACCCAGAGTGCCCCCTGCTGCCAGGGTGCCTGTGGCCAAACGCCCTGAGTAGCCATGGCGCTTCATTTCTGGCAAGGCCACCGACGTGATGGTGGCGGCCGTGGCCACCGATGAACCGCAAATAGACCCGAAGGCTGCGCTGGCCAGCACCGATGCCATGGCCAACCCGCCCCGGAAGCGGGCCATCAACACGCTGGCAAACTCAAACAGCGCCTTGGACAAGCCGCCTTGGGTGGCGAAATTGCCCATGAGAATGAACAGCGGAATCACCGACAAGTCGTAACTGGCGAAGCGACTGAAGGCCAGGCTGTTCATGCTGTTGAGGTAGGGCAAGGAGCCCACTTGGTACAAATACCCCAGGCTGCCCGCCGCAAACATGGAGACCGCAATTGGCACGCGGACCACCATCATCAGCAACATCACCCCAAAGATAGCGCCTGCTGTTTGTAACGACGTCATTGCGCTTGCTCCTTGAAGTCACCTTTTACGGCCTGCGTCAAAGCAATAGCGCAAGTGAGCGCCAGCCCCGGCGCAATGCTGGCGTAGGCCACCCATTCGGGGAAACCCAGCATCATGGTGGTGGTTTGCGACTCGTACGCGTTGATCGCACCAAACACGGTGCGCCAAGCGATCAAGCCCATCACAACCGCCAGAACCAAACTGCCCAAACGGTCCATCAAGGCGGTGGCGTTGGCAGAAGCATTGGCCGTGAAAAAGTCCACAATGATGTTGCCGCGCTTGATTTGACACCACGGCAAAAACAGGGCGACCGCCGCGCCAGCGGTCACGGCGGTCAATTCGTAGTCTCCCATGAGTGTGACGCCGGTGGTGTTGCGCCCAATCAAACTGCCGCAGGTGATCAGCGTGATCACCGTCATCAGCGCCCCCGCCACCACGGCGAACAACTTCGCCAGCCTCACAAGCACATTCATGGTATTCCTACGGTTTTAACAGCTTACTTTGAGTGTTTGGCAATCAAAGCACGGGCTTCAGACACCAATTTGGCGCCGTCGATGTTCTTTTTGGCCACTTCAGCCAACCAATCGGTTTCTACAACCGCTGCTGTGCGGCGCCAGCGTTGGGTTTCAGCCACTTCCAGCGCAATGATTTTATTGCCGGCTTTGACGGCAATGTCGCGCCCCTCTTTGTCCCCGTCATCCATGGCTTTGCCAAATAACGCCGCTGTGTTGATGCCAGAGTTGTTGTCGATCACTTTTTTCAGGTCGGCAGGCAGGCGTTCGTAGGAGGCCTTGTTCATGGAGAACGCGAATGTTTGGGTGTAAAGGCCCTTGTCACCCGCAAAAGTGGTGTGGTTTTTGACCAGCTCGTGCACCTTCAAAGAAGGAACCACTTCCCAAGGAATGGTGGTGCCGCTGATGACGCCTTTGGACAGCGCTTCGGTGACAGCAGGCACCGGCATGCCCACCGGCGTGGCGCCCAGCTTGGTTAGCATGTTGTTGATGATGCGAGAGCCCCCGCGGATTTTCATGCCCTGCAGCGCTTCCAGGCCATTCACCGGTTCTTTGGTGTGGAACAGGCCAGGGCCGTGGGTGTGAACTGCAATCAGTTTGACGTCTTTGAACTCGTCGGCTGCAAATTTTTCCACGTACTCTTGGAAGGCTTTGGAAGACTGCTCGGCTTTGCCGCTCATGAAGGGCAGTTCAAACACCTCGGACTTGGGGAAACGGCCGGGCGTGTAGCCCAGCACGGTCCAGGTCAGGTCCACCACACCGTCTTTGGCTTGGTCAAACAGCGCCGGTGGCGCGCCGCCCAACTGCATGGCGTGGAACAACTGCACCTTGATTTTGCCGCCGGATTCGGTCTCCACCTTTTGCGCCCACGGAATCAGGGCTTTGGCGGGAATGGCCGCCTGTTGCGGCAGCATTTGGTGCAGGCGCAGCGTCACGGTTTGGGCGGTTGCGGTGGTGGCCACCACAGTGGCGGCCACAGCGCCCAGGGCGGTCAAGGCAAATCGGCGGGTCAAAAGGGGCATGTCTGTCTCCGGTGGTTTGGAATGTGATTGCAAAGTTCCCTGCTTGCTTTTTGTTCAATGCTTGCAGTTGCGGCCACGCCGCTTGCTGCCGCACTTTAACCACAAATCGCTTGGGCACGTGCAAAAAACCCCGCACCCTCAGGGAAATCCATAGGTCAGGCAAGGCCCAGCAGGCGCACGGCATTGCCTTTCAAAATGCCCGGCATCACTTCGGGCTTGAAGCCGGCCACCTCAAAGTCTCTCATCCAACGTTCTGGGGTGATCAGGGGGTAGTCGCTGCCGAACAGCACACGGTCTTTGAGCAAGGTGTTGGCGTATTGCACCAGTTGCTTGGGAAAGTATTTGGGGCTCCAGCCGCTCAAATCGATCCAGACATTGGGCTTGTGGGTGGCCACGCTCAGGGCTTCGTCTTGCCACGGAAAGCTGGGGTGCGCCATCACGATTTGCATGTCGGGCCAGTCTATGGCCACGTCGTCCAGGTGCATGGGGTTGCTGTATTCCAAACGCAAACCGCCGCCGCAGCGCATGCCGCTGCCAATGCCGCTGTGCCCGGTGTGAAAAATGGCCGGCATCTTGTGGGCATTGATCACTTCGTAAATGGGCCAAGCCATTTTGTCGTAGGGGTGGTAGCCCTGCACCGTGGGGTGGAACTTGAAGCCTTTGACGCCCTCCTCCTGGATCAGCCGTTCTGCCTCGCGGGCCCCCATCTTCCCCTTGTGCGGGTCGATGCTGGCGAAGGCCACCATCATGTCGCTGTTGTCGCGCGCGGCTTGGGCAATTTCTTCGTTCGGGATGCGGCGGCGGCCGAGCTGGCTTTCGCTGTCCACGGTGAACATGACCAAACCGATTTTGCGCTCGCGGTAATAGGCAATGGTTTCGGCAATGGTGGGGCGGTGGTTGCTGCCAAAGTACTTGTCGGCGGCTCGGTCGTACTCCTCGCCGTAGTTGTCAAAGGGGTTCCAGCAACTCACCTCGGCGTGGGTGTGTAGGTCTATGGCGATCAGGTCTTGGTGCTGCATGATTAGGGTTTGTACTAGGTTGAAATCAGCTTGCAGATCTACACAATATAGTTATTCAAAATAACTAAGTTGGGTATCGGTAGATACCCCCATTTTGCAGAAAGCACTTCATGCCCACAGGCCACCACCACCCAGCCAACGAAGCGATTCAACTCTCTATGCAGGGCGATGTGGCCGTTGTGCGGCTGTGCCGCCCTGCCAAACGCAACGCCTTGAGCGACGGTTTGATTTTGGCGCTGCGGGATGTGTTCCAGAACCTGCCCAAGAACGCCCGGGCCGCTGTGATACACGGCGAAGGTGAGCACTTTTGCGCGGGTCTGGACTTGTCTGAACTGCAAGAGCGTGACGCGGGCGAAGGCGTTTTCCACTCGCGCATGTGGCACGCGGCCCTCGAGTGCATTGAAAAAGGAAACGTGCCCGTGGTGGCCGCCTTGCACGGGGCTGTGGTGGGCGGCGGGCTGGAATTGGCCAGCGCTTGCCATATTCGTGTGGCCGACGAATCCACCTTTTTTGCGCTGCCCGAAGGCACCCGTGGCATTTTTGTGGGCGGCGGCGGTTCGGTGCGCGTGCCCAAGCTGATTGGCGCAGCCCGCATGGCCGACATGATGCTGACCGGCCGGGTTTACAACGCGGCCGATGGCGAACGCATTGGTTTGGCGCAGTACATGGTGCCCGCAGGCACCTCGCTGGAAAAGGCGCTGGAACTGGCCACCCGCATTGCCACCAACGCCCCGCTGACCAATTTTGCATTGATACACGCCCTGCCCCGAATTGCAGAACAACCGGCCGACCACGGCCTGTTCACAGAGGCATTGATGTCTTCAATTGCACAGTCAGCCCCCGAAGCCAAAGCCCGCGTGCGCGCCTTCCTGGAAGGCAAAGCGGCCAAGGTGCAAAAGGCCTGATCAAAAAAACGCCCTGGCACAGGAACAACACCATGACAAGCAAAGCACCCAAGTTTCGCCCTCTGGCATTCGGCGTGACCCGCGTGACCTTGCGCGACGGCGACGCAGGCACGCATTACCTGAGTGCAGACCAGGCCCTGCAGGCCTACCCCGAGCGAATAACAGACCGCCTGAGGCACTGGGCCGACACCGCGCCGCAGCGCACCCTGATGGCGCAACGCGGACGTGTTGTGGCCAGCGATGGCAAAACCCACTTGGGCGACTGGAAACATGTCAGCTACTCCGAAGCTTGGGCCACAGCGCGCAACATTGCACAAAGCCTGATCAACCGCGGCTTGAGCGCTGAACGCCCGGTGGTGATACTGAGCGAAAACAGCCTGGAGCACGCCCTGCTTGCCTTGGGTTGCTTGGTGGCGGGCGTGCCTTACGTGCCTGCGTCACCGCCCTACTCGCTCGTCAGCACCGATTACGACAAGCTCAAACACGTGCTGCGCACCGTGACCCCGGGTTTGGTGTTTGCCTCAGACACCCGCTACAGCAAAGCGATTGTGTCTGCCGTGGGCAGCGACCTGGAAGTGGTGCTGGCAGAAGGCGCGATTGAAGGCCGCACCACCACGCCCTTTTCGGCCTTGGCAAACACGGTGGCCACCCCCGCAGTGGACGCCGCCATGGCCGCCACCGGCCCCGACACCATCGTGAAGTTCTTGTTCACCAGCGGATCCACCAAATTGCCCAAAGCGGTGATCAACACCCAGCGCATGTGGTGCGCCAACCAGCAGCAAATGACGCAGTCCATGCCCGTGCTGGCGCAGGAACCCCTGGTGCTGGTGGACTGGCTGCCGTGGAACCACACCTTCGGTGGAAACCACAACTTTGGCATGGTGCTCTACCACGGCGGCACCCTGTACATAGACGACGGCAAACCCACCCCCGCCTTGATGGACGAAACCTTGCGCAACCTGCGCGAAATTTCGCCCACGGTGTACTTCAACGTGCCCACCGGTTTCGAGGCGATTGCCAACGCCATGAAAACCGACGATGCGTTGCGCAAAACCCTGTTGGCCCAGGTCAAAATGTTCTTTTACGCCGGTGCCGCGTTGGCGCAGCCGGTGTGGGACAGCCTGTACGAAAGCCAAGAACGCGAAATTGGCGAGCGCATCGTCATGACCACTGGCTTGGGCATGACGGAATCCGGCCCTTTTGGCATTTTCGTGACCAACCCGAATGTGAAGGCCGGCGACTTGGGGGTGCCCACCCCTGGGCTGGAGCTGAAGCTGGTGGACATGCAAGGTAAAACCGAGGTGCGCTACAAAGGCCCCAACATCACCCCTGGCTACTGGCGCGCACCGGCAGAAACCGCCGAGGCTTTTGACGATGAAGGCTTCTTCAAAACCGGGGATGCGGTCAAGTGGATCGACGAAACCGACATCCACCTGGGCCTGAAGTTCGATGGCCGAATAGCCGAGGATTTCAAGTTGGCAACCGGCACTTTTGTGAGCGTGGGGCCGCTGCGCGGCAAGATCATTGCCGCCGGCGCACCTTACATCCAGGACGTGGTGATCACGGGGCTGAACATGAAAGAGGTGGGTGCCATGGTGTTCCCCACCCCCAAGGTGCGCGAGTTGGCGGGCTTGGGTGCCGATGCGTCTTTGCACGATGTGCTGGACACCGCGCCTGTGCTGGCACACTTCCAAGCCGTGGTCAACACCTTGGCCCAAACCGCCACCGGCAGCGCCAACCGCATTGCCCGACTGTGCCTGTTGGCCGATGCCCCCACCATCGACCGGGGCGAAATCACCGACAAAGGCTCGATCAACCAACGTGCGGTGCTGGCGCACCGGGCCGACACCGTGGCCAAGCTGCACGCCGATGAGCTTCACTGCATCATCAAACCCCAGACCTGAACCCAGAGATCCCCAATGACACAAAAAGGTTTTTTCAACGCGTTTCGCGATGTCTGGATGCTGGACGGCGTTCGCACCCCCATGGTGGACTACTGTGGCGCGCTGGGCCATATTTCGCCCACCGATTTGGGCATCAAAGCCGCCCGCGAGGCACTGAAGCGCGCAGGTGTACCGGGGGCGGACATTGGCTCCGTGATCACCGGCAACATGGCACCTGGCGACTTTGACCAGTTCTTTTTGCCGCGCCACATTGGCCTGTACGCGGGTGTGCCTCAACAGGTGCCCGCGATCATGACGCAGCGCATTTGCGGCACCGGCTTCGAGCTGTTCCGCCAAGCGGGCGAGCAAATTGAAGCGGGCGCTTGCGACACCGCGCTGGTGGTGGGCACCGAAAGCATGACGCGCAACCCGATTGCCGCCTTTGACCACCGCACCGGCTTCAAACTGGGCGCACCGGTGGGCTTTAAAGACTACATGTGGGAAGCCCTGAAAGACCCCGCCGCTGGCATCAACATGATTCAAACGGCCGAAAACCTGGCCCAAAAATACGGGATCAGCCGCGAAGACGTGGACCAATTTGCCAGCGCCTCGTTTGCCAAAGCCGTGGCAGCGCAGGAAAGCGGCTTTTTGGCCGGCGAAATTGTGCCGGTGGTGACCGAGAAGTTCGAACTCGAAGGCTACAAAACCCGAGGCATCAAGCTCCAAGGCAAGGTGGTGGAAGTGGCCGCTGACACCCACCCGCGCCTGTCGCCGGTGGAGGTGCTGGCCAAACTCAAGCCCGTTTACGAAGGCGGTGTGCAAACCGGTGGCAACAGCTCGGCCTTGGTGGACGCGGCGGCGGCGTGTGTGGTGGTGTCGGGCAACTACGCCAAGGCTC
>JBDKEX010000100.1:0-3827 GCA_039798985.1 Pseudomonadota bacterium
ATTTTGGCCGTTACTGCGCCGCAAGCGCGAGACTGGAGCTGAGATGGCCAACAAAGCCGTGATGTATTGACGCAGTGGACCACCACGACTGCCTGATTGGTAAGCAAGTTACCTGCGCAACCAAAGCCTGTGGCTGAACATCAAAACCCAGAGCCATCATCAAAATTGATGTAATATTGCATCAATTTTGAGCAGAAAGGCGGCCATGCGAACCACCATCACCATTGACGATGAACTTTACCAGCGCGCTCTGGAAGTGGCCGACCCTGGCATGGACAAGACCGATCTGTTCAGGGAAGCCGTGAAAACCTTTGTACGGATTCAGGCGGCTCGCAGGCTGGCAGCGTTGGGCGGGCAAGACCCTGGCATGGAACAGGTACCCCGCCGGCAAGAGGCCGACGCGCCATGAACTGCGTGCTGGTGGACACGTCGGTATGGGTGGCGCATTTCCGGCAGGCTGACCCGAACTTGGTGGCCTTGTTGACCCGCGATGAAGTGGTATTGCACCCCCTGGTGTGGGGTGAACTGGCCTGTGGCACGCCACCCCACCGAGCCAACACCCTGAAAGACCTGCGCAGCTTGCGACCAGCGCAACAAGCATCGTTGGAAGAAACGGTGGATTTTGCAGAGCGGGAGCACTTGTACGGCCTGGGTTGTGGCTTGATTGACATGCAGTTGCTGGCTTCGACATTGCTGACGCCTCAGGCCAGCCTGTGGACGCTGGACAGGCGTTTAGGCCAGTTGGCCCAACGTTTCGGTGTGTGCCACGAACCTGCCCGCCATTGATTCGGTTTGTATTGACCCAGTAAAAAGCTGCAAAGACAGCTTGACTGAACCAAAAATTAAAAAAGGGAGTGAGAAAAATGAAACCAGACCAACTGGCTGGCTGGGCTTTGGCCGTGCCCCGGCCTGCCAAAAGAGCGCTGGCGGTGGCGTTTGACGCCGCACTGTGCCTGCTGACTTTTTGGTTGGCGCTGAGCCTGCGCCTGGAACACTTGGCAACGCCCAGTGGCAACCAGTGGTGGGCCATGGCGGCAACGGTGGCCCTGGCCCTGCCCTTGTTTGTGGTGAATGGTTTTTACCGGGCCATTTTTAGGTACGCGGGCTGGAACGCCATGCTGGCGGTGGTGCGGGCGGTGGCCGTTTACGGGCTGCTTTATGCCTTGTTGTTTTCGGCGGTTGGTGTGGCGGGGGTGCCCCGATCGGTGGGGGTAACGCAACCGCTGATGCTGATGGCAGCCGTGGGGGGCAGCCGGGTGCTGCTGCGCTACTGGCTGGGGGGCCTGTACCGCGAAGCGCTGCAGCGGCAAGAACTGCCGGGGGTGCTGATTTTTGGGGCTGGCAACGCTGGGCGGCAGTTGGCCCGTGCCCTAAAGAACATGCAAGGGCAAAGGCTGGTGGGGTTTATGGACGACGACGAGCGCCTGCACCGCAACCATGTGGACGGCTGGCCGGTGTACAACCCGGCAGATTTGCCGGCCCTTTACACGCAGCTCAGGGTAAAAGATGTGCTGCTGGCCATACCCAGTGCCACGCGCGAGCGGCGCATGCAATTGCTGGAACAGCTGCGCCACTTGCCCCTGCATGTGCGCACGTTACCCGGTATGGACGACTTGGTGAGCGGCCGGGTGAGCATGGCAGACTTGAAGGAGCTGGACATTGAAGACCTGCTGGGCCGGGAGGCTGTGGCACCCAATGGTTTGCTGATCAACCGCAACACGCACAACAAGGTGGTAATGGTAACGGGCGCCGGCGGCAGCATAGGCAGCGAACTGTGCCGCCAAATTGCCCGGTGCCAGCCCACCAAGCTGCTGCTGGTGGAGCGCAGTGAGTTTGCGCTTTACAACATAGACCAAGAACTGAAAAAAAGCCTGCTGGACCACAAGCTGCAGGCAGAATTTGTGCCGCTGCTGGCCGATGTGGGCGACGAAGCCCGTATGCAGGAAATTATGGCAACCTGGCGGCCACACACGGTGTACCACGCAGCCGCATACAAACATGTGCCGCTGGTGGAACACAACCCGGCAGAAGGCATACGCAACAACGTGTGGGGCACGCTGGTGTGTGCCATGGCGGCGGCGCGGTGTGGGGTGCAGAGTTTTGTGCTGGTGAGCACCGACAAGGCCGTGCGCCCCACCAATGTGATGGGTGCCAGCAAGCGCCTGACCGAAATGGTGCTGCAAGCCCTGAACGAGGCCAACCCGGCCTGGGTGAACAACGACGCTGTGCAGGGCACGCGCACTTGTTTTTCGATGGTGCGGTTTGGGAACGTGCTGGGCTCCAGCGGTTCGGTGGTACCGCTGTTCAGGGAGCAAATAAAGGCAGGCGGCCCCATTACCCTGACGCACCCCGACATCAACCGCTTTTTTATGACCATACCCGAGGCCGCGCAACTGGTAGTGCAAGCTGGTGCCATGGCCACCGGTGGCGATGTGTTTGTGCTGGACATGGGCCAGCCAGTGCGCATTTACGATTTGGCGGTGCGCATGGTGGAACTGTCGGGCTTGACGGTGCGCGACGAACTGAACCCCAACGGCGAAATTGAAATACGCATTACAGGTTTGCGGCCAGGCGAAAAGCTGTTTGAGGAATTGCTGATAGGCGACAACCCCAAACCCACCCGACACCCCCGAATCATGAAAGCCCACGAGGACTACCTGCCTTGGAAACAATTGCAAGGCAAATTAAGTACCCTGCAATTGGCCTTGGACGTGAACGACGTGAGCACCATAAAAGCCATGCTGGCCCAGCTGGTAAGCGGCTACCAACCGGCCAACGGTGTGGTGGACTGGGTGCATATGGAACAGGAGCGAGAGGTGTTGGGCAACGAGTGAACACCCGGTGAGCATCTTGACCATCCGCAACCTAGACGACAAGCTCATTTTGTTCTTCGCTGAACCTGCTCTTCTTCATGTCCGTCATTCTCCTGGGTTGACGGACTTCTCTCGTTTACCTTGGTATGGCAGATGGGGTGCAGGTCAAGCCGGGAAAAGTATGGTAAGGTAATACTTCTAACTACTCTTGAGGGGTAAGCCACATGACCGCTACCGCAGTTCGCCCTGTGGCGATCAAGATCGACGAAGACATCAAAGCCCGAGTGAAGCGCTTGGCGGATGCGCGTCAGCGTACGTCACACTGGCTCATGCGCGAGGCAATTACGCAGTACGTAGATCGAGAAGAGAAGCGCGAGGCGTTCCGCCGGGACACGCTCAAAGCTTGGGAAGATTTTTGTGAAAACGGATTGCATGTGACCGCTGATGAGGCTGATGCCTGGATGGCTCAGCTCGAACAAGGCAATGACGTTGAGCCGCCCGAATGCAACGCCTGATTTGGTCTCCGGCAGCGCTGCTGGATGTCAAGCGGCTCTATGACTTCCTCAAGCCCAAGGACCTTGACGCTGCAAAACGCGCCGTAATGGCTATCCGCCAAGGTGTCAAAGTGCTGGAGAAGCAGTCGGGAGTGGGGCGCCCAGTTGAAGACATGGAAGATGAATTCCGAGACTGGGTCATTGATTTTGGCGAAAGCGGCTATGTGGTTCGTTACCGGGTTGGCCAGCGCTTCGTCACGGTTTTAGCTGTGCGCCATCAGAAAGAGGTGGGATTTTGATTGTGGCAATCACCCCAATCTTTCCTCATTGATACCTAGAATTACCCAGGAGCTTTGAGGGTTGGTTTGAAACCGGTCGCCTCTGCACCAATAATTTACGGTCCCTTACGGTGTCGATCGGTCTGCTACAGACGTCCCCCCAGAATTACGGTGAAAACCAGCTGAGGGGCATCAGCTGACCAGTCTCACAGACTGTTCCTCAAAGTCGATCACGGCTTACA
>JBDKEX010000101.1:0-2881 GCA_039798985.1 Pseudomonadota bacterium
CGCCTTGGGCGGGGTCGTTGCGGGTGACCATGACCGGGCGCCCCACAAACCATTCGCCAGCCGATGGCAACCAACCCGCTTGTGCCAGAACCCGTTGAATTTGCCGGTTCAATTCCTTGTCGCCCCACGGCCCTTCGTGAACGGCACAGAGCACCCGAAAGCGGTCAAAGTTGACCAAAACAGCCTTCACCCATTGGGCGTGGGTTTGGGCAGAGGGGTCGGTTTGCGGCGGGCCTTGTTTGATGACCCGCAGGTAGTCAGCGTAGCTGGCCCGCGCCAAGGGGCGCCCATTGGTTGCCAGGCCCCAAACGGTTTGAGGGCTGACTTTGCCCGGCGCCAGCCACACCTTGCCCGGGCTGTTTTGGGGCAAAAACTCTTGGTTTTGGAACTCGGGGTTGGACGCTTCGGCGGTTCCCTCGAGCAACAAATCGTACGCCCCCGTGTTGTGCGCATCGGGTGCCCCAGGCGTGTGGGCCAGCCCTTGGTTGACTGCTTTGGCCAACAAACCAATGCCGGTTCCAAAGCGCTGGCTGTGGCGCAACATGACCGTTTGCTGCTCCAAAGCCGCGCCGGGTTCACCGGGGTCTGGGAGCAACTCGTGGGCAACGTTTTGAATGTATTGCCGGGTCGCTGCGCTGTAGCGCGCCCCATGCGCGGGGGCACACAAATCGCCCAAAACCGAGCCAGCTTCCACCGAGGCCAATTGGTCTTTGTCGCCCAGCAACACCAGCTTTGCGTGCAGCGGCAAAGCCTGCAGCAGGGCTGCCATCATTTCAATGTGGACCATCGAGGTCTCGTCCACAATCACAAGGTCCACATCCAAAGGCTGGTGGGCATTGAATTTGAATTGCCTGGTGTCGGCACGGGCGCCCAGCAGGCTGTGCACGGTCTTGGCTTGCCCCATGCGTTGCGTCAGTTCCTGCAGGTTCAGGCTGTTGCCCAGCCGCTGCTGAAGGTCTTGGAGCGATTGGTCGATTGAGTGGCGCAACCTGGCGGCTGCCTTGCCGGTGGGCGCCGCCAGGGCAACCTTGAGCTGGCTGGGGTCTGCGCTGGTAGCCAGCAGCAGCGCCAGCAAACGCGCGGCGGTGTAGGTTTTGCCGGTGCCGGGGCCGCCGGTGATCACGGTCAAACTGCTGCGAAGCGCCAGGGCGCAAGCCACTTTTTGCCAGTCGCAGCCGCCCGCTGCGGCAGTGCTGCCAAAGAGCTTGTCCAGCCAATGCCGGGCCTGGGCCGTGTCCACCTCGGCAACCTGGGCCGCACGTTGCGCCAGCGCCGCAGCAAGCTGATTTTCGTAGACCCAATAACGCCTCAAGTACAACAGGGGTTCTGCTGCCGTACCACTCAGAACCAGGGGCTGGCCTTGGTCGGGGTCGGGCATTGCGGTTTCCGGCCAAGGAACACAGCGAACCGCCGGACTGCGCCTGAGCGCATCGACCCAAGTGCCAAGCTCCCGGGGCAGCGTGGACTGAAGCGTGGCCCAGGCCTCACTGGCCTGACCCGACCCACCCAACAGGTCGCTGGGCGAACTGAGCAGGCGCGTCAATGGCAGGGCGGTGTGGCCTCGCCCTTCCATGTGGGCCAGCAGCGCGCAACCCACCAGCACTTGCGGCCCGGCCGAAGGGTCCAATTCATGCACAAAACTGGCCAAGGCGCTGTCGATTCTGCGCAGCCAACCGGCATCGGACCAAGCTTGCAGGGTGACAAGGGTGGGGTTCATGCGACGCCTTCAGAAGGTTCCAACATGGCGTCCAGCGCCTGCAACAAACCGGGGTCGGGCGGGGTCCAGCAAACGCCTTGGGCCGGGCCGCGCATGCCCCGCACGAACAGGTAAACGCTGCCGCCCAAATGCTGCGCGGGGTCATAAACAGCGCCCATGCGGCGCTTGAGCAGCCGGTGCAGCGCCAGCAGGTAAATGGCTGACTGCACGTCGTAACGGTGGTCTGCCATGGCCCGCTCCAGCGCGGCTGCGGTGTAGTGGCTATCTGATGGCCCCAGGTGGTTCGATTTGTAGTCGAGCACCCAGTAACGGCCGTTGTGTTCGAACACCAAATCGGCAAAGCCCATCAACATGCCATGCAGCTCAGAGGCCTGCAAACCTGGGCGTGGCAGGCCAGGGTGCCAATGGGTTTGGCACAGGTGGTCAAGCTGTTGGGTGTCCAGGCGCTCCACCGGCAGCCAAAATTCCATTTCTGCCAGGTGCCTGTGCAGCGCGGCCAGGCACACGCCCGGCCCGAGCAGGGGGGTTTGGACCACTTCGTGCAACCACTCGGCCAGTTCACTGGCTTGGTCTTTGTAACCGGCGCGCTCGCACCGCTGTTGCAACCGTTGCACGGTGCTGGGTTGACAATCAAAACCCTCTTGCGCCAACCACTCCAGTTGGTCGTGCAAGAAGTTGCCTGCCACCGGGCCCCTTTTGAACCGATGCCAAATACCGGCTTGCACAGCGGTCGGTTCTTGCTGGGTGCTATCGTCCTGCGGGCCGGTGCCACTTTCGTCGTCGGCAGGGCGCAAAGATTGCAGGGGAGACAAGGTCTGCGGCGCGGTTTGCAAGTCACGGGTCAGGCGGGAATAGCTGGCAATGCCCCAACGCCGGTCGAATTCCCCGGCGTAAGGCTGGTCTGGCTTCAAAGGGGCTGCGTGCGCCTGCCGCCTCAAAGGGGTCACGGGCGTGACCAAGTCCGTGTTTTCTAGCAGCGTTATTTCGGGGCAGCCCTGCACCCGTTGCAACAGGCACTGCCGCCATTGCTCGGGCTCCTTGGGCTCGGAACCGCCCAACAAATACCCCAATGCCGACAAATGGGTTTGACAGCTTTTGCCATTGCCCACCTTGACGGAGGCAAAACCCACCCACAGGGCATGGCGTGCCCGGGTCAGGGCCACG
>JBDKEX010000102.1:0-3164 GCA_039798985.1 Pseudomonadota bacterium
CTTGAAATTGGGGTTTTGAGCTGAACCAGCGTCGTCGAAATTTGCTGAAGCTTGCTCTTGCAACATTGGCAGGTAGGGCGGGCGCTGCCGGTTTCGAAGTACAAATCTTGGCGGTCGATTCAGGTGGCGTGTACGACCAGGTGAAGGGCCTGCTGCGTCCGGCGTTGGCGCAGATCAATGTCGGCAGTTCCTGGGCTGACACCCTCACCGCAAACATGGCCAGTGCCCCTCCGAACTGCGTGGTCACCTTGGGAGTGCGGTCTATGCAATTGGCCGCAGCCAGGGCGCGGGAAGCTGCAAGTTGGGCCAACATTCCGGTGCTGGCAGTCCTCGTGCCCCATGCCGCGTTCAAGGTTACCGAGGGGCAATTGCCCAGAGGGTCTTCGGCGGTTTGGTTGGACCAACCCACCGAGCGCTATTTGAACCTTTTGCGCGTGGCCATGCCCACCAGGCGGAGGGTCGGCCTGCTGTTGAGCCCCAGTTCAGAGGCTTGGGTCCCGCGACTCGAGGCTGCTGCAATCCAACGAGGTTTGGAACTTGTGAAAGCCACGGTCCAAAGCGGGGCCAAAGATTTGTTTCCCGCCTTGCAAACAGTGTTGGGGGGCAGTGACGTGTTGCTGGCGTTGCCCGACGCAGCGCTTTACAACACCGACACTTTGCAAAATGTTTTGATCGCGGCATACCGGCAGCGCGTGCCCATTTTGAGCTACGCGGCAGCCCACACCCGTGCCGGTGCTACTTTGGCCCTGCATACCCCGGTGGAGCAGGTGGTAGGACAAATGACAAGCGCCCTGCGTGCCTTGGTTCAGCGCAAAGACTTGCCCGACGCCGAAGGGCCACTGGGTTTTGGCGTTTCGGTGAATGAGCAAGTTGCGCGGTCTTTGGGCCTGGAGCTGCCCGCGATTTCGGCTTTAGAACTGGCCTTGCGACGCCTAGAGGGCCGCACATGAAGTCTTGGAAACAAGCATGGCGGATTCGCTTGAGGCTGTTCCTGGCGGCGGCCTTGCCGGCTGTCATGGTGGTTGCGGTATTGAGCATCGTGTTCATGGGCCGCTACCAATCTGAATTGACCAATGCGTTGACAGAGCGGGCCAGGGCGTCCGCGGCCCAGCTGGCAGGCGCTGCGGAATTCCCCTTGTTTGCGCGCGACACGGCAACGTTGACGCGACTGGCTGGGGCCGCGGTGGTGGGCGACGGTCAGGTGATTGGTGCCTTGGTGGTGCCCCGTTACCAAGGCGAGTCCATCGCGGTTGGGGCGTTGCCGGAGTCGTTGCCCGAATTCTCGGGGGTTGAAATTTTGCAAATCGGCAGCACCCAACTGCTGGTGGTTGTGCCTGTGATTGCGACGCAGCTCTCAGTGGACGATCCGTTTGCCGCGAGCAATCCAAGGGCTTCGGGTCGTCCGCCAGAATGGACCGGGCATGTGGCTTTGGTGTTTTCTTTGGACCCCCTGATACAGCGAAAGAAAAGCGCACTGGTGGTGATGGTGTTGTTGACGCTGCTGGCCTTGGCCGTTGCGGCTGGCCTGGCCTGGGTCTTGGCGGCCAGCGTCACCGAACCCATAGACCACATCAGCCATGTGGTTTCACGCATCGGCGGTGGCGATTTGGACGCGCGTGTGGACGAGTCCCGTGCTGACGTGCTGCAAGAGTTGGCCCACGGAGTCAATCGCATGGCCGGCAAGGTGGCCTACACCCAGCAGGAGCTGTCTTTGCAGGTGGACAGGGTGACCCAAGAGTTGCGCGAGCAAAAAGAGGCCGCAGAAAAAGCCGCCCGCATAGATCCTTCGACGGGCGTGGCCACACGGCGCGCGTTCACCGAAACCGCCGACCTCGAGATGCAACGCGCGTTGCGCTACAACTCCCCCTTGTCCCTTTTGATGGTGGACCTGGACCATTTCAAACGCATCAATGATGCGTTTGACCACGGCGTGGGTGACAAAGTCTTGGTGAGCTTTGCGCGCACAGTCAGCCAACAGCTGCGTGAGGTCGATCTGGTGGGGCGGCTCGGTGGCGGCGAGTTCGGCATATTGCTGCCCAGCACCGATGTGGCAGAAGCGGTGCGCGTCTCCGAACGCATACGGTTGGCGGTGGCCGACAACACCCTTGAAGCCAGTGGGCAGGCCATACACTACTCAGCAAGTTTCGGGCTTGCAACGCTCAGCGACCATGAAATGAGCCTGGGTGGTTTTATGGGGCGCGCCGACGCTGCGCTCCGCAAAGCCAAGCGCCTTGGACGCAACCGGGTGGAACTCGCTGCTCCACCCTTGCTCTAGCTCAAGCCCAACGCGCTCTGTGCCGTTCGATTTGTGCCAGCACTTGTTGCGGCGCGGTACCTCCCAAGGTGTTGCGTGCGTTCAGGCTGCCGCGCAGGCTCAAGGGGCCGTACACGTCTTTTTCAATCAAGGGGTTGAAGCCCTGCAACACCGCCAGCGGCAGTTCCGACAGATCCACCCCGTGCGATTGCGCTGCCTTCACGGCGTGGGCCACGGTTTCGTGGGCATCCCGGAAGGGCACGCCTTTTTTTACGAGGTAGTCGGCCAGATCGGTGGCGGTCGCATAGCCCTTCAGGGCGGCCTGTTCCATGGCTGCACGGTTCACGGTGATGCCGCCTTCTTTTTCACCCGTGGCGGGGTTCAGTTGTCCGCCAATCATCTCGGCAAAAATGCGCAGGGTGTCTTTGAGCGTGTCCACCGTATCGAACAGCGGCTCTTTGTCCTCCTGGTTGTCTTTGTTGTAGGCCAGGGGTTGGCCTTTCATCAGCGTGATCAGGCCCATCAGGTGGCCCACCACGCGGCCGGTTTTGCCGCGCGCCAGTTCGGGCACGTCGGGGTTCTTCTTTTGCGGCATGATGGAGCTGCCGGTGGTGAAGCGGTCGGCGATTTTGATGAAGCCAAAGTTCTGGCTCATCCAGATGATGAGTTCTTCGCTCAGGCGGCTGATGTGCACCATGCACAGCGATGCGGCAGCGGTGAATTCGATCGCGAAATCGCGGTCGCTCACCCCGTCCAGGCTGTTCTGGCACACCTGGGCCACGCCATGTTCGTCCACCATGCCCAAGGTGCGGGCCACGCGCTCGCGGTCCAGAGGGTAGGTGGTGCCGGCCAGCGCGGCGCTGCCCAGCGGCAGGCGGTTGGTGCGGCGGCGCACGTCGGCCATGCGTTC
>JBDKEX010000103.1:0-5807 GCA_039798985.1 Pseudomonadota bacterium
AACGACAAGGTCAAGGCCATTTTGGTCAACATCTTCGGCGGCATCATGAAGTGCGACACCATTGCCACCGGCGTGATCACCGCCTGCCGTGCCGTGAACCTGAGCGTGCCTTTGGTGGTGCGCATGAAGGGCACCAACGAAGAAATGGGCAAGAAAATGCTGGCCGAATCCGGTCTGCCCATCATCAGCGCCGACACCATGGCCGAAGCCGCCCAAAAGGCCGCTGCCGCTGTGAACGCCGCCTAATGCCCGCTGAACAAGGACCACACACATGTCTATCCTGATCAACAAAGACACCAAAGTCATCACCCAGGGCATCACCGGCAAAACCGGCCAGTTCCACACCGAAAAGTGCCAGGAATACGCCAACGGCAAGAATTGTTTTGTGGCGGGCGTGAACCCCAAAAAGGCTGGCGAAAAGATTTTCGACATCCCAATTTATGCCTCCGTCAAAGAAGCTGCCCATCAAACAGGCGCCACCGTTTCCGTGATCTACGTGCCGCCGGCCGGCGCTGCTGACGCGATTTGGGAAGCCGTGGAAGCCGACTTGGACCTGGCCATTTGCATCACCGAAGGCATTCCGGTCAAGGACATGCTGATGGTGCGCAACCGCATGAAAGCCAAAGAAGCCGCTGGCGGCAAAAAGACGCTGTTGCTGGGCCCCAACTGCCCCGGCCTGATCACGCCCGACGAAATCAAGATCGGCATCATGCCCGGCCACATCCACCGCAAGGGCCGAATCGGCGTGGTGTCCCGCTCGGGCACCCTGACGTATGAAGCCGTGGCACAACTGACCGAAATCGGCCTGGGCCAGTCCAGCGCCGTGGGCATTGGCGGCGACCCGATCAACGGCCTCAAGCACATCGACGTGATGAAGGCTTTCAACGACGACCCAGACACCGACGCAGTGATCATGATCGGTGAAATCGGTGGACCCGACGAAGCCGAAGCGGCCATGTGGTGCAAAGCAAACATGAAAAAGCCCATTGTGGGCTTCATTGCTGGCGTGACCGCGCCTCCCGGCAAGCGCATGGGCCACGCAGGCGCCCTGATCAGCGGCGGCGCTGACACGGCCGATGCCAAGCTGGCCATCATGGAAGAATGTGGCTTCACCATCACCCGCAACCCGTCAGAAATGGCCAAACTGCTCAAAGCCCTGCTTTGATGCAAGGGCCGTAGGCAGCGCTGTAAAGCCCTGCCCACAGAAAAGCCAGCTGGTACCCATCGGCTGGCTTTTTGCTTTTTAGATGGCCCGCAATGCCCCGAGCACTTGCGCACATTCGGTACACTGTGACCACGCCATGCATTGCCAATTTTTCAGCCTCACAGACACCGGACGGGTCAGAGCCAACAACGAAGACTCGGTGTTGACCTCGACCGAGCTGGGTTTGGCCATATTGGCCGACGGCATGGGCGGGTACAACGCCGGTGAGGTGGCCAGCTCCATGGCGACGCAGTGCATTTTTGAACACCTGGCGCCTGCGCTGGACAGCCCCCACCCCATCCCAGGTCGAGACCTGAAACGCATGTTGCAGTTGGCTGTGGACCGGGCCAATCTGGCCATCTACGAAGCTGCGTTGCACCACCCCGAATACAAAGGCATGGGCACCACTGTGGTGGTCGCTTTGCTGCGCCAAGGCCGGTTGGTGCTGGGCCACGTGGGCGATTCGCGGGCCTACCGCTGGCGCGACGGCATGCTCACCCCTTTGACTCGGGACCATTCGCTGCTGCAAGAACAACTGGATGCGGGGTTGATCTCGCCCGAGAATGCCCGTTCGGCTCCCTACCGCAATCTGGTCACGCGGGCCATGGGGGTTGAATCAGGGGTCGTGGTGGACACCAACGAGATCGCGGTTCAGCCCGGCGACGCCTTTTTGTTGTGTTCTGATGGCTTGCACGACATGCTGACAGACGCCGACATCGCCCATATTTGGTGGCAGCACCCCAACACCAGCGATGCGGCTTGGGCTTTGTTAAATGCGGCCAATGACGCAGGCGGCCGGGATAATATTTCGCTTGTAGTGATGCGGTGCACCGCATGATTTTTCAGGAGGCCTCATGCCGAAAATGACCGTCTACATGGACGGAGTGGTGATCAAAGAGATCGAACTCACCAAGCCCCGCACCACGCTGGGCCGGCGGCCTTATAACGACATCGTCATAGACAACTTGGCCGTGAGCGGTGAACACGCCGTTTTTTTGCTGGCAAACGGGCAAGTCACCCTGGAAGACCTCAACAGCACCAACGGCAGCTATGTCAATGGAAAAGCGGTCAAATCGCAGCCCCTGCACGACAACGACCAGCTTGAAATCGGACGCTACAAGATATTTTTCCACGCCCCGGCACCGGCACAAGCCCTGCCTGTGGCAGTGCCCGCCCCGGTAGCAGCGAGCGAAGCCCCCCCTGTTGCGCGCCCTGTTGCCCCCGCACCAGGCAACGCCCGGATTGCCGTGGTGAGCGGCCCGGCGGCCGGCCGCGAAATGGCCCTGGTCAAAGTGGTGACCACCCTCGGCAAACCAGGTGTGGCTGTCGCCGCGTTGACCCAACGGAACGAGGGCTACACCATCGCTTTGGTCGATGGTGAAGTCGTGCCCACCCTGAACGGCCAACCCATAGGCTCAAACGCCCAACACCTGAAACACGGCGACGTGATAGTGCTGGCAGGCACCGAAATGCATTTCTTGCAGGGTTGACTGGGTGCGCGCCGCTATCAAGCGTTACCTTCAGCAAAGTTTGCAGCATTGGCGCCGCACGCTGGTCACATTGCTGCCGATTTTGCTGGCCCTGCTGCACAGCGGTGGCACGCTCCGCTGGGAAACACTCGACAAGCTCGAGGCCATGGTTTACGACGCGCGGTTGAACGCCTTCATGCCTGGCGACACCGACGACCGCATCGTCATTGTGGACATCGATGAAAAAAGCCTGGCAGAGGTGGGCCGTTGGCCCTGGAATCGACGCCACATGGCGAATTTGGTTCAGCGGCTGTTTGAAGAACAACAAGTCGCTGTGCTCGGCATGGACGTGGTGTTTTCGGAAGCCGACGAGAGCTCGGGCCTGGCACAGCTGAAAGCGCTGGCGCAAGGCACGCTGCGCGACCAAGTGGAGCTTGCCAAGCGATTGCCCGAGCTTGAACTGGAACTGGACTACGACCAGCGGTTTGCGCAAGCCCTGCAAGGCAAGCCGGTGGTGCTGGGCTATTACTTCACCAGCGACCGTGGCGGGCGAACTTCGGGAACGTTGCCCGCACCGGTATTCGATGAAGCCTCACTGAATGGGCGGCGCTTTGTGTCCACCGAGTGGTCGGGATACGGCAGCAACATCGCCCCGATTGCGCAAGGGGCCCCCATGGCAGGGTTCTTCAACCCGGTGGTGGACTCCGATGGCGTGGTACGGTCTTTGCCCTTGCTGGCCAAGCACGGCGGCGCTTATTACGAATCGCTGGCGTTGGCCATGTTTCGCACATTCATGGGCTCGGCAACCGTGGCGCCCGGTTTCGCCCCCGGCAGTGAAAACACGGGTTACCCGTTTTTGGAGAGTGTGCAACTCATGCAGGACGGCCGGTCGATGTCCATACCGGTGGACGAACGCGTGGCCACTTTGGTGCCGTTTCGGGGCAAAGGGGGGCCGCAAGGCGGCAGCTACACCTATATATCGGCCAGCGATGTTTTGAACGGGCAACTGCCGCCCGGGTTGCTCCAAGACCGCTTGGTGCTGCTGGGCACCACTGCGCCCGGGTTGCTGGACATGCGAGCCACCCCGGTGGCCGAGGTCTACCCTGGGGTTGAAACCCACGCCAACATCCTTTCGGCCTTGCTGGATGGCAACTTGCCGGTTCGCCCCGATTACGCCCAGGGTTACGAATGGCTGTTGCTGCTGTTGAGCGGCCTGGTGCTGGCCACGCTGGCCCCAAAACTCAATGCCCTGCGCACCGTGGTGCTGGCGAGCCTGCTCACCGGCGGCTTGGTGGGTTTGAACCTCTGGCTGTACACCGGCTTCGGTTTGGTGCTGCCCTTGGCCACTCTGGTGCTGGCAGTGCTGATGGCATCGGCACTGAACATGGCCTACGGCTACTTTGTTGAGAGCCGTTCCAAGCGCGAATTGGCGAATTTGTTCGGCTCTTACGTTCCGCCCGAGTTGGTGGATGAAATGGTGAAGGAGCCCGAGCGCTACAGCATGCGGGCCAGCGACAAAGTGCTCACCGTCATGTTCAGCGACATGCGCGGCTTTACCAAATTGTCCGAAACCATGCAGCCAGCAGAACTGCAGGCCCTGCTGAACGATGTGTTCACCCGCTTGACCCAGGCCATACGCGAAAACCGCGGCACCATCGACAAATACATGGGCGACTGTGTGATGGCTTTCTGGGGTGCCCCGGTAGACAGCCCACACCATGCCGCTTTGGCCGTAGAGGCGGCTTTGGCCATGGGCGGGGCGATTGCCAAAATCAACCAAGAACACGACCAAAAGCACTTGCCCCGCATCGGCATGGGGGTGGGCCTGAATACCGGCCTTATGTGCGTGGGCGATATGGGCTCCGAACTGCGCCGCAGCTACACCGTCATAGGCGATGCGGTGAACCTGGGCTCGCGACTGGAAGGGGTGTCCAAGTTTTATGGCGTGGAGATCGTGGCCAGCGACGCCACGCGACAACAAGCAGGCGATGGGTTTATTTGGCAGGTGCTGGACAAGGTCAAAGTCAAAGGCAAGGAGGAAGCGGTCACCATCCACACCGTGTTGGGGGTGCAAACCGACATGACGACTTTGCTGGCCGAGGAACTGGCCCTCTGGAAAAAGGCCTGGAATGCCTGGCGAACCCAAAATTGGCGCGAAGCAATGTCTGATTTGGAGTCACTGACGCAACTTTACCCCCACAAAGCGTTGTACCATTTGTATCATGAGCGCGTTCAAGGCCGATTGGACCAGCCGCACGACCCCGATTGGGACGGCAGCACCCAGTTCGAAACCAAATAAAGTCGACGAATGAAACTTCAGGTTCTGGGTTGTTCTGGGGCGATTGCGCAACGGGCACGCACCACCTCCTTTCTGATCGATGGGCACGTACTGATCGATGCCGGCACCGGTGTGGGCGATTTGTCGCTGCAAGAAATGGCCCGCATTGACCACGTGTTGCTGACCCACTCGCACCTCGACCATGTGGCCGCCCTTCCCCTCATGCTCGACACCGTGGCAAGCGAGCGTCAGACGGCGATCCAGGTGCACGCCTTGCCAGCCACCATTGCAGCCCTGCGCAGCCATATTTTCAACCACGTTATCTGGCCAGATTTCTCGGTGATTCCCAGCCCGGACAACCCTTTCGTTCGGTTCACTCCCCTGCAGGTGGGTGACGTGGTGGACGTGGTGGACCACAGAATTGAGGTCTTGCCCGCCCACCATTCGGTTCCCGCTGTGGGCTATGCGGTGGACACGCCCAGTGGGCACTGGGTGTTTACCGGCGACACCGAACGCAACCCCGCCTTTTGGCAACGCATCAACCAAATGCGTTTGGCCATGCTGGTGATTGAAGTGGCCTTCAGTCAACGCGAAGAAGCCCTGGCGCACCGCAGCCGCCACCTGTGCCCCAGCACGCTGGCCCAAGAGCTGGCCCAGTTGCACTACCCTGCTGATCGCCGTTTCCCGATCGGATTGACCCACACCAAGCCCGCTGAAACCGCTCTCATCCGCACCGAGGTGGAGGCCTTGGGCCTGGATCAAAAGTACCAACTCGTGTGGCTGGAATCGGGGCAAACCTTCGAATTTTGAATCCGACCGAACATGACCAGTCCCGCCACCCCAAAAAATGGCCTCT
>JBDKEX010000104.1:0-3856 GCA_039798985.1 Pseudomonadota bacterium
TGTGGATACGCCGCCAACCCACCCTTGCCGCAGCCGCGGTGGCCGCCCACTGGCTGGGCAAAGTTGGTTTGCAGGACCGGCTGCACCACCGGCCCGCCGAACTGTCGGGGGGCGAACGGCAGCGTGTGGCCATTGCGCGCGCCTTGGTCACGCGCCCCGCCTGCGTGCTGGCCGATGAGCCCACAGGCAACCTGGACCGCGGCACCGCCAACACGGTGTTTGAGCTGATGTTGCAGCTGGCCAAGGACCAGGGCACCGCGTTTGTGCTGGTCACGCACGACACCGAACTCGCCCGCCGCTGCGACCGGGTGCTGAACTTGGTGGCCGGGCGTTTGTCGCCAGCGGCCTGAACCCCCTTCGGTTATGAACCTTCGCCCTTGCAGGGCGGGCGTTGGTGTGCCTGTCAGAAACCGGTAGGGGTACGGGTTTACACTAATGCCTATATTGGCATTCAATAATATAGTTACTTAATGACTTCCGCAGCAACTCTGCCCCCCCACAGTGCGAACGCCATGCAAGAGGTGTTCGAGTCGGTGGCGCGTTATTTTGGTGTTCTGGGCGAGCCCACGCGGCTGCGCATCCTGCACACCATCTGTCAGGAAGAAAAATGCGTCAACGACATCATCAAGGTCACGGGCATGGCGCAGGCCAATGTGTCGCGTCACCTGGGGTTGATGTACCAAGCGGGCATGCTTTCGCGCCGCCGCGAAGGCACCCAGATCTTCTACCGTGTGGCCGACCCCATGTACGTGGAGTTGTGCCGCAGCGTTACGGTGCAAGTCATCACCCGGATGGACGAGCAGACCCGCACCCTCTCTGCCGTCAGCGGCCTTGCAGCCGCTTTGTCGCCGTTTTCCGGTTCCCCTGCCAATCAAAAGGAAAAAGCAAGTGTCTAAAGACCTCAGTCAAGTCATTGGGCGCGTTGTACCCGCGCCTGAAAATCACCTGAGTCCCGAGCTGATGGAACAAGCCCGCAAAGCGCGCCGCAGTTTCATGGGCAAGGCATTGGCCATGGGCGCTGGGGTGGCCGCTTCTGCTGCAGCCACGCGGCAAGCCTTGGCGGCCGAGGGTGAAGACGCAATTTTGAAGCTGCCCGAGCACACCACCGGGTTGGGCCAAGCTGTGGCAGCGCGCCCCTATGGCATGCCCAGCAAATGGGAGGCCAATTTGCAGCGCCGCGAAAGCCCCGGCTTGACTCGGGTGCCGCAGGCGTCGGTCAGCTTCACGCCGCTGCAAGGTTTGTTCGGCATCATCACCCCCAGCGGCCTGCATTTCGAGCGTCACCACCAAGGCTGGTGGGACATCGACCCCTCCAAGCACCGCCTCATGGTCAACGGCCTGGTCAAACGCGAACGCGTGTTTACCATGGACGACTTGATGCGCTTGCCCAGTGTTTCGCGCATCCACTTCATTGAATGCGGGGCCAATTCCGCACCTGAGTGGGGCAATGTGGCCTTGCCCTCGGTGCAATACACCCACGGCATGGTCAGTTGCTCCGAGTTCACCGGCGTGTTGTTGTCCACCCTGCTGGAAATGTGCGGCATCGACAAGAAAAAAGCCAAGTACGTGCTGGCCGAAGGTGCCGACGGCTCTTCCATGACCCGCACCATTCCCATTGAAAACGCCATGGACGACGTGCTGGTGGCCTGGGCCATGAACGGCGAAATGCTGCGCCCCGAAAACGGCTACCCGCTGCGCCTGGTGGTGCCAGGCATTCAAGGGGTGAGCTGGGTGAAGTACCTGCGTCGTATTGAGGTGGGCGATGAAAAATACGCCACCAAAGACGAGGCGGTGCACTACATCGACCACATGCCCGACGGCACCCACCGCCAGTACACCGGTATTCAGGAGTGCAAATCGGTGATCACCACACCGTCGGGCAGCCAAACCCTGTTGGACAAGGGCTACTACAACGTCACCGGCCTGGCTTGGTCGGGGCGCGGGGCCATCAAGCGTGTGGACGTGAGCGTGGACGGCGGCCGCAACTGGCGCAGTGCCCGCTTGGAGGGCCCGGTGTTGCCCAAGGCGTTGACCCGCTTCAACATCGACTGGGTGTGGGACGGCAAGCCCGCCATTTTGCAAAGTCGCGCCATGGACAGCACCGGCTACGTGCAGCCCAAAATCAACCAACTGCGTGCCGTGCGTGGCACCAAATCCGTGTACCACCAGAACGCCATACAGAGCTGGCTGGTGTCTGAAAACGGTGAAGTTTCCAACGTGCAGGTGTACTGATGAAAAGCAAATTGCAAACTTCCATTCGTGCCCTGGCGACGGCCGTGGCGTTGGCAGGCGTGGGCATGGCCTGCGCAGGGGCGCAAGAGCAACCCTGGAGCAACATTGGCCGCAACGCTACCCCGGCAGAGGTGAAAGCCTGGGACATTGACGTGCGCCCCGACTTCAAGGGGCTGCCCAAGGGGGCCGGCTCGGTTTCAATGGGCGAGGAGGTTTGGGAGGGCAAATGCGCCTCCTGCCACGGCTCTTTTGGTGAATCCAACGAGGTGTTCACCCCCATTATTGGCGGCACCACCAAAGCCGACATTGAGCGCGGCCGCGTGAAAAACCTGGAGCTGGGCACCAGTTTTCCGCAAAAAACCACGTTCATGAAGGTGGCCACCCTGTCCACGATTTGGGACTACATCAACCGCGCCATGCCTTGGAATGCGCCCAAAACACTCACAACCGACGAGGTTTACGGCGTGACGGCCTATTTGCTGAGTTTGGCGGAAGTGGTTCCAGCAGACTTCACCTTGAACGAGCAGAACATAGCCGAAGTACAAAAGCGCATGCCCAACCGCAACGGCATGGTGTTTTTTGAACCCCTGTGGCAAACCAAAGGCAAGGGCGACGTGAAAAACGTGGCCTGCATGAAAAATTGCCCTGTGGATGACAAAATTCATTCCAGTCTGCCCGCATTTGCGCGCGACGCCCACGGCAACATTGCCGAACAAAACCGCGTGGTAGGCCCGGTGCGCGGTGCCGACACCACCAAGCCACCGCCCAGCGAACCCATCAAAGGCAAGGTTGTGGCGGCAGCCCCTGTGGTGGTGGCCGCTGCAACCGGCGGAACCGATGTCAAGGCGCTGTTGGGGTCCAACTCCTGCACCGCTTGCCACGGCATGAAAAACAAAATCGTGGGCCCCGGTTTCAATGAAATCGCCGCCAAATACAAAGGCAAGGCCGACGCCGAAAGCTACTTGACAGGCAAGATCAAAGCCGGTGGTTCGGGGGTGTACGGCGCTGTGCCCATGCCGCCCCAACCGCAGTTGAGTGACGCCGATGCCAAGGCAATTGCGCAGTGGATTGCGGCCGGCGCCAAGTGATTCCACGGTTTTTTATCACCCTTTTTTCGGAGGCTTTCAATATGAAACGCTTGTTCGTGGTTGCACTGGCAGCCCCACTGCTGATGGGCTTGAATCCAGCCCAAGCCGCTGATGCGGCCAAGGCCAAGGAACTGGCCACCAAAAACGCTTGCATGGGTTGCCATGCGGTGGACCGCAAAGTGGTGGGCCCCGCGTACAAAGACGTGGCAGCCAAATACAAGGGCACCGAGGCTGCCAAGTTGGCGGCCAGCATCAAGGCGGGTGGCTCGGGCAAATGGGGCGCCATTCCCATGCCACCGCAAGCCGCCCTCAGCGAGGCTGATGCCAAGACGCTGGCAGAATGGATTTTGGCTGGTGCTGCAGACAAATAATGTGCAGCACATTTGACTGAACAGTTTCTATCAGGAGTGATTCCATGAACCCCACCCGCCGCAAGGTCATCCAAAGCACAGGAGCCCTGGCCAGCCTGGTCTCGCTGGGCATCGTCACGGCCGAGCAAGCGCACGCCGCCGGCCGCGAAGGCTTCGATGCCAAAA
>JBDKEX010000105.1:0-3322 GCA_039798985.1 Pseudomonadota bacterium
AGCCAAAGCTTTGGGCGTAGCGGCCTCTTGCAGCAATTCGGGCACCCAAAATGCTTCGCCCAAAATATTGGGCAGTCCCACCCAGGGCTGCAGTTTTTTGCGTTTGGTCATCCACCAGGACAAGCAATTCATGTGGTACGCAATCACCATGGGGCGCTTGAACAACGCTGCCTCCAGCGTAGCGGTTCCACTGGCTATCAATGTCACGTCACAGGCGGCCAAAGCGGTGTGCGAGCCACCCATGGTGATCATGACCTGTGCTTCCAAACCATATTGCTTCACTTCCTGCTTGATGGCGTCTATCAGCCCAGGCACGGCGGGCAGCACAAAGCGCAACTGCGGGTCTTCCTGCAGCATCAACTGTGTGGCTTGCAAAAACCGAGGCAGCAGGTGCTCGACCTCGGCCCGTCGGCTGCCTGGAAGCAATGCCACCAGGGGGGCATCAATGGGCACTCCCAGCACCTGGCGTGCGCCTGCTTTGTCGGGATTCAGCGGAATCACCTGCGCAAGGGGGTGCCCCACATAGGTGGACGCAATACCATGCTGTGCCAGCAAAGCAGGTTCGAACGGAAAAATACAAAGCACATGATCGACACTGCGCCGAATTTTTTCGACCCGTTCAGGACGCCAAGCCCAAACAGCAGGAGCCACAAAATGCACGGTTTTTATGCCCGCAGCCCGCAAACCGGCTTCCAAGTCCAGGTTGAAATCGGGCGCATCCACACCCACAAACAAGCGGGGGGGGGCTGCCAGCAACCGCTCCTTCAATTTGCGCCGAATGCCTGTGATTTCACGGTAGTGCTTGAGCACCTCCACATACCCTCTGACCGCCAGCTTTTCAGACGGCCACCAAGCCTGCAAACCTTGGGCCACCATGTGCGGGCCACCAATGCCCACATGCTGACTGCTGGGCCACCGACGTTGCAATTCAGGCAGCAGTTGCGCCGCCAGCAAATCGCCCGAAGTTTCGCCCGCCACCCAGGCAAATGCAGTTTGCGGCAAGTTGGCCACGGTCAACGCACAATGCCGCGGTTTGGCGTCACGCCCTGCAAAAATGCCTGCATCAGGTTCACATCGGGGGTTGCATCGGGGTTTTGGGCCGCCAAAGTGCCAATGCGCTCCATGGCCTGATCCAGCGTGAGGTTGTCTCGGTAGAGTGCTTTGTGCATGGCCTTGACACCCGCAATGCGCGCCGGGTTGAACCCCCTGCGCCGCAACCCTTCAAAGTTCATGGACCGGCCGCCAGCCGGCTGCCCCTGTGCCATCACAAAAGGAGGCACATCGGCGAACAGCAGCGAACACATGGCAGTCATCGCATGCGCGCCTATTCGAACAAACTGGTGCACCACGGTAAAACCGCCCAAAATAACCCAGTCACCCACCTGCACATGACCGGCCAGCTGGGTGTTGTTCGCAAAAATCACGTTGTCGCCCACCGCACAGTCATGGGCTAAATGCACATAGGCCATGATCCAGTTGTCGTTGCCCACCCGCGTCACACCCGAGTCGCTGGGCGTACCGATATTGAAGGTGCAGAATTCCCGGATGGTGTTGCGATCACCTATCACCAGCTCGCAGGGCTCACCAGCGTACTTTTTGTCTTGCGGAATGGCCCCCAGCGAATTGAACTGGAAGATGCGGTTGTTCGCCCCTATGGTGGTGTGCCCCTCGATCACGCAATGAGCACCTATGGAGGTCCCTGGGCCTACTTTTACGTGGGGGCCCACAACGCTGTAGGGCCCTACAGTCACCGAGCTGTCGAGTTCTGCCTTGGGGTCAACCAGTGCGGTTGGGTGTATGTTGTTCATCCGCAGGCTCCGTGCGCGATAGCCAACACCGTCAGGCAACGGTGCGCATGGTGCACATCAGTTCGGCCTCGCAGGCCACATCGGCGCCCACACGCGCTGTCGCCTTGAATTTAAAAATCCCGGCTTTCATCCGGTCCAGCGTCACGTCCATGACCAGCTGGTCGCCTGGCTCCACAGGGCGCTTGAAGCGAGCACCATCAATGCCCGCGAAGTAGTAAACGGTTTTGTCATCTGGGGTCACGCCCAAGGTATCAAACGCCAGCAAAGCAGCGGTTTGCGCCATGGCCTCCAGCATCAACACGCCGGGGAACACCGGGCGGTGCGGAAAGTGCCCAGTGAACTGCGGCTCGTTCATGCTGACGTTTTTAAGAGCCTTGATGGACTTGCCTTTGTCCAGTTCCAACACCCGGTCCACCAACAGAAACGGGTAACGGTGCGGAAGTTGTTTAAGGATTTGGTGAATGTCCATCATGGTCGTTGTTCCAATGTTTTGATGCGGTCACGCAGGCTGTGCAGTTGCCTCAGCGTGGCCGCGTTCTTTTCCCAGCTTTTATTGTCGTCGATGGGGAACACGCCGCTGTACTGTCCGGGTTGCAAAATCGAACGCATCACCACAGAAGCGGCCGAAATATGCACATGATCGGCCAAACGCAGGTGGCCCAACACGACCGCGCCGCCCCCAATCGTGCAATGGGCACCTATTTTGGCGCTGCCCGCCACCCCAACGCAACCCGCCATGGCGGTGTGAGCACCCACGTGAACGTTGTGCCCGATCTGAATCAAGTTGTCCAGCTTCACACCTTCTTCGATCACGGTATCTTCCAGGGCACCTCGGTCAATGCAGCAATTGGCACCGATTTCGACGGAATTCCCAATTCGCACGGCGCCCAGTTGTTCGATCTTGACCCACTCCCCTTGGTGGGGCGCGAAACCGAAACCGTCAGCCCCAATGACCACGCCACTGTGCACAATGCAATCATCACCGATCGCACAATCCCGCCCCAGGGTCACATGCGGTGCCAACCGTGTTCGGGCCCCGACGCAACTGTTGGCTTCGAGCACGGTATGGGCGGCCAAAAAAGCGTCGTCGCCCACACGGGCACCTGCTTCCACCACCACAAACGGCCCAATGGTCACATTCCGACCCATGTGGGCCGACGCATCAATCACAGCTGAGGGGTGCACGGTGGGCGCCTGCCCCGCACGCTCACGGGCTCGCCACCATTGCGTCAGGCGTGCAAAATACAAATAGGGGTCGGCAGTTTCAATGCAGGCACCGCGGCCCAATGCCTTGGCCACGAGCGACGGAGACACCACCAATGCGCTTGCCTGTGTTTGCTCGATCAGGTGGGCGTAGCGGGCCTGCGCCACAAAAGACAGCCCCCCCGCCTGGGCCAACTCCAATGAGGCCAGCCGTGTGACGGGTGTGGCCGGATCGCCATGCACCAAGCCACCCAGTGCTGCCGCAACATCAGCCAGAACCACACCCACAACGTCCTCGATTTACTTGGCGT
>JBDKEX010000106.1:0-9779 GCA_039798985.1 Pseudomonadota bacterium
CCCTGCTGCGCACAGCCATCACCGCTTTGGCGGGCTTCGCCCTGGTCGGCGGCGCCCTGGCCCAAACCTTCCCCAGCAAGCCGGTTTCGCTGCTGGTGCCCTACCCGGCCGGTGGCGTTTCCGACGTGATCGCCCGCATCGTCAACGCCCCACTGGCCAAACAATTGGGGCAGCCGGTGATTGTGGAAAACCTGGGCGGTGTCAGCGGCGCCATTGCAGCGCAAAAAGTGCTCAACACCCCAGCAGACGGGCACCTGGTGTTCCAGGGTTCGCCCAACGAACTGATTTTGTCGCCGTTGGCCAACGCCGCCGTGAAGTTCAAGAGCGAGGACTTCCGCCTAGTGCAAATGATTGCCACAGCGCAAATTGGCTTTCTGGCCCGCAAGGATTTGCCGGTCAACACGGTGGACGAATTTTTGGATTACGCACGCAAAATGGCCAAAGAAGGCCGCCCGGTGACCTACGCTTCGGTGGGCCCCGGCTCGTTCTACCACTTGCTGGGCGCCCACTTGTCCAAAGTCACGGGCATTGAAATGACACACGTGCCCTACAAAGGCGCGGCCCCCGCCAACCAAGACCTGATGGCCGGCCAGGTGGACATTTTCTTGGCCCCCTTTGGCAAAATGTACGACGGCCTGCACAAGGACGGCAAACTCAAAGTGCTGGCCATGCTCAACGAAGGCCGCGAAGACAGCACCAAACAGTACCCACTCATCGGCGAGAGCAAACAGCTGAAGGATTTCCATTTCAGCATCTGGACCGGTTACTTCGTCAAGAAAGACACGCCTGAACCGGTGGTGCAAGCCCTGCACAAGTCCATCACCGACACCCTGAGCGACCCTGCGGTGCACGCCGGCTTGGAAGCCAACAGCCAGCTGGTGGCCAAACCACTCAGCTTGGCAGCAGCGGCCAAAGCCTACGCAGACGGCACCACCAAATTCCGGGCCATTGCGCAGTCGATCAACCTGCAAGCGCAGTAAACACCATGACCAGCACGCTGACCGAGCTGCGCCACCAGGCGGCCGAGTTCATCGACCTGCGCCGAGACATTCACCGCCACCCGGAACTTGGTTATCAGGAACTGCGCACCAGCGACCTGGTGGCCGAACGGTTGGCTCAGTGGGGCTACCAGGTCACCCGTGGCCTGGGCGGCACAGGTGTGGTGGGGCAATTGCAGCGTGGCAGCGGCAGCAAACGCCTGGGCCTGCGTGCTGACATGGACGCGCTGCCGATTCAAGAGGCCACGGGCCTGCCACACGCCAGCTGCCACGCGGGCGTGATGCACGCCTGCGGCCACGACGGGCACACGGCCATACTGCTGGCCGCCGCCAAGCACCTGGCAGAACACGGCCAGTTTGACGGCACCCTGAACCTGATTTTCCAGCCGGCCGAAGAGGGCTTGGGCGGCGCCAAGCGGATGATGGAGGACGGGCTGTTTGAACGCTTTCCGTGCGATGCGATTTTTGCAATGCACAACATGCCCGGTTACCCGCCTGGGCAGTTGCTGCTGCGCGAAGGTGCCACCATGGCGTCCAGCGAAAACATCACCATCACACTGGAAGGGGTGGGGGGTCATGGCGCCATGCCCCACTGCGCGGCCGACCCGGTGGTGGCGGGTGCCGCCATCGTCATGGGGTTGCAAACCATCGTCTCGCGCAACGTGCCGCCTTTGCACACAGCCGTCATCACGGTGGGCGCATTTCAAGCCGGGCAAGCCAACAACGTGATTCCCCAAAACGCCACCTTGCAACTGAGTGTGCGCTCGCTCGACCGCGAGGTGAGACGTTTGTTGAACCAACGCATTGGGGAACTGGTGCAAGCCACCGCCACCGCCTATGGCGTGCGCGCCCAAGTGGATTTTCGCGGCGGCTACCCCGTGTTGGTCAACACCCCCGCCGAAACCGAATTTGCCCGCGCCGTTGCACGCGAGCTGGTGGGCAGCGAACACATGGTGGCGCAGACCGAACCCCTGACCGGCAGCGAAGACTTTGCCTTCATGCTGGAGCAGGTGCCAGGCAGCTATCTGTTCATAGGCAACGGCGACGCCGCCACCGGTGGCCATGGCGCCTGCATGGTGCACAACCCGAACTACGACTTCAACGACGACAACATTGCCGTGGGGTCGGCCTACTGGGTGCTGCTGACCAAGCGATTTTTGACCGCCTGAAGCCCAAAAGCGTTGCTGGTTTAAAGCAGCAGCGCGGCCAAGGCCGCAATGGCGGCGGTTTCGGCACGCAACACCCTGGGACCCAGTGTGATGGGCACAAAACCCAAGCCCAGCAGCTGGAGTTCCTCCGAGGGGGACAGACCACCCTCGGGCCCGTGCACCAAACAAACCGGCGGGTCAGACCCTGACACCGGCACGGCCACACGCAAGGGTTGTGCGCCGTCGGCCAGCGACAGCACGCCCCGCCACACACCCACAGCCGGTGACGAGTCGCGCAACCAGTCTTCCAGCGTTCGAACAGGGTGGATCACCGGCACCCGGTTGCCCCCACATTGCTCGCAAGCGGCCACCGCCACCGCCTGCCAGTGGGCCTGCTTTTTGTCAGCGCGCTCCCCTTTCAGGCGCAACACAGTGCGCTCGGTCATCAGGGGCTGGATGCTGGCGGCGCCCAGTTCGGTGGCTTTTTCTACCAACCAATCCATGCGGTCGTTCGCAGGCATGCCCACCGCCAGGTGCACCGCGCGGTGGGGTTCGCGGTTCAAGGCCCGGTGCGCGCCCACTTGCACATCCACCGAACTGCGGCCCATGCGCAACACCGTGGCCTCCCATTCGCCCCCGGTTGCAGCATGGCCAAACAAGGTAATGCCGTCGCCGGGTTGCAAGCGCAACACCTGCACGTGGCGTGCGCCCTCCGGCGTCAGGCCCAGGGATTGCCCGGTTTGCAAAGGATCGGGGTGGTAGATGCGTGGCATCTTGGGCTCACACCCGGCCGTAGGCAAATCCGGTAGCGGCCTCCCAGCCTTCCACCTTGTCAATCAAACGCAGCAGGGGGGTAAGCTCGCGGTAACGCGCCGCTGTGTTGCGTATGTAGTGAACAAAACGCGGCGCATCGGCCAGGTATTTCGGCTTGCCGTCACGCAGCGTGAGGCGGGCAAAAATACCCGCCACTTTCAGGTGCCGTTGCAGCCCCATCCATTCCACCGCGCGGTAAAACAGGCCAAAGTCCTCGCTCCAACCGTCAAAATCCATCAAACCGCGCTTTCGGGCCAGTTCCCAGTAACGGATGGTCACGTCCAGCACCAAGTCTTCCTCCCAGGTCAGAAACGCGTCCCGGGTCAGGCAGGCAATGTCGTAGGTGATGGGGCCATGCACCGCGTCCTGAAAATCCAGCACACCCAGGCGTTGGTTGGGGTCGTCGGCACGCGGCAGCATCAAGTTGCGTGGCATAAAGTCCCGGTGCACAAACACTTGCGGCGCGGCCAAGTTGCGTTCCACCACCAAGGCGAAGGTGTTGTCCAGCGTGGCGCGCTGGCTGGCGTCCAGTGTCAGCCCCTTGTGGCGTTGCAAATACCACTCGGGAAACAGGTGCAATTCGCGTTGCAGCAGGGCGGCGTCGTAAGGCGGCAACACCCCAGGCCGAGAGGCGGCCTGCCAGTCCAGCAGTGCACCGGTAGCGTCTTTGAAATAGGGCATGGCATCGGTGGGCCGCTCGGGGTCGAGCACGGTCAGCAAGGTGTGCTCGCCCAAGTCGCTCAAGAGCATGAAGCCCAGGGCTTCGTCCCAAGCCAAGACTTCGGGCACACGCACACCCGCAGCCCGCATCAACCCTGCCACCTGCACAAAAGGCAGGCTGTTTTCCTTGTCGGGCGGGGCATCCATCACAACGCAAGTGCCTCCCGCCACACGGTCCACCCGAAGGTAACGCCTGAAACTGGCGTCGGCCGAGGCCAAGCGCACGGTGTCTGGGCGCAGCCCATGCGCCACCGCCACCGATGCCAACCAGGCCTCGAACGCGGTTTGGCGTTCGGCCTGCGCCCAAACCACGGACAAAGCAGGGTTTGACGAAGCGGGCAGGGCGGGGTCGAGGGTGTGGGGAGCGGGGGAATTCATGGGGCAGGACCGTGGCTGGCCAGGGTGATCTGGCCTTGGGTTCAAAACAGCGGGTGGTGGATAATTCAGGGGCTATTCTACGAACGGCTGCGCGTCTGGTGTGCGTAGCAGCGTTGGGTGCTTTTTTCCGCTGTTTTTTGATCCGCTGCTTGTGCCCCCCTTCTATCAGGTCTTGAACGCTTGGCCCAGGAACGCCCTGTTTGTGGCGTGCGTTTGCGTCTGCGCGGCCGTCACGCCCGCCCGGGCCCAGACACCGCACAAGCAAGTGCTGCAACTGCGTTTGAGCGACAGCTTGACCGAGCAATTGCCAGACAACGCCCAGCCGCCCCCCATGTTTCTGTACGGCGACCGTTTGCAAGGGCAAACCGACGTGGCCACCCGAGTTGAAGGCCGGGCCGAACTGCGCCGGCACGACTTGGTGCTGAAAGCCGACACCCTGGAGCACCTGCCCGACGGCAACACCGCCTCTGCCCAAGGCAACGTGCGTGTCAACCGCTACGGCAATGTGTACAGCGGCCCGCGCCTCCAGCTCAAGTTGGACACCTTTGAAGGGCATTTCGAGTCACCCCAATTTTCGCTGTTGGCCAACGGTGGCCAAGGCCAAGCCAGCCGAATCGACTTTTTGAGCGACACCCGAGCGGTGGCCCACCAAGCGCAATACAGCACCTGCCCGCGCCCACCCGGCGGCAGCTGGATGCCCGACTGGTTGGTCACAGCCACCAGCATCGACCTCGACAGCCAAGAGGACGTGGGCATTGCTCGCAACGGAGTGTTGCGTTTCAAAGGCGTTCCCTTGCTGGCGTCCCCCTGGATCAGCTTCCCTTTGTCGGACAAACGCAAGTCCGGGGTGTTGCCCCCCACCCTCAACATCGACAACCAGAGCGGCTTGGAGGTCACGCTGCCCTACTACCTGAACCTGGCCCCCAACCTGGACGCCACGCTCTACCCCACCTGGATGAGCAAACGCGGCATCGACCTGGCCGGCGAATTGCGCTACCTGGAGCCCACGTTCAGTGGGCGGGTGCGGGCCGCCTACATGGCCAGCGACGCCTTGCGCGGCATGGACCGCTGGGGCACCTCATGGCAACACCAACAAGCCCTGGGCACATTCCAGGGACTGGGTTCGGTGGGCCTGCGGCTCAACCACAACCGCGTCAGCGACGACGACTACTGGCGCGATTTTCCGCGCACCTCCACCTCGCTCACACAACGCTTGTTGGCCAACGACGCGGTGCTGCATTGGGGCCAAGGCGCCTGGAGCGGATCGCTGGGCAGCCACCGTTGGCAAACCCTGCAAGACCTGAACGAACCGATTTTGGCGCCTTACGACCGCGTGCCCACCCTGGCATTGCGCTACGCACCCAACCTGTTCAACTTGGGCAGCACCGAAGGGTGGCGTGCTTCTGCCTACACCGAATGGACCGACTTTCGATCGGACCGCCTGGCCCGGGTTTGGAACGGCCTGGACGCCGACAACCGCACCGACCTCAACGGCCAACGGGGTCTGGCGGTGCTGCAGGTCAGCAAAACTTGGGGCGGCCCTGCGGGCTACGTGCGACCCGCCCTGCAATTGCACGCCCGCCACTACCAGTTTGAACAAGCGCTGGGCAACGGGCTCACCCAAACCGGCCTGGCACTGCCCACCGCCAGCCTGGACGGCGCCTTGTTTCTGGAGCGCGAGACCCGTTACTTTGGGCGTGATTTTGTGCAAACACTGGAGCCGCGCATTTTTTACGTCAGCACCCCTTACCGGGACCAGCGTTTCCTGCCCAACTACGACTCGGCCAGTTACGACTTCAACCTCGCGACCATCTTCACCGCCAACCCCTACGGCGGGCACGACCGAATTGCCGACATGAACGCCGTGACCGTGGGCGCCACATCGCGCTTGCTCGACCCCACCACCGGCACAGAAGTGCTGCAACTGGGGCTGGCGCAGCGGTTCAGGCTCAAACCCCAGCGCGTTGGGCTGCCCAATGAGGTGTTGACCGACGAGGCCCTGAGCGATGTGCTGGTGAGTGGCCGCTTGAATTGGTCGCCGCACTGGTCGCTCAACGGCGCCGTGCAGTTCGACCCGAACGAACGGCAATCGGTGCGCACCACCGTGGCAGGGCGCTACACCCCCAGCAACTACCGGGTGCTCAGCGCCGCCTACCGCCTCAAACGCGGCGACATTGAAAGCCAGCAGGTCGACCTGGGCTGGCAATGGCCCCTGAACGACCTGTGGGGCCCGCGCGCGACCGACCGGGGCGCGGGGCAGGGCCTAGGAACGGGGCAATGGTTCAGTGTGGGGCGCGTCAATTACAGCGTCAACGACAAAAAGATCGTGGACCTGGTGGCCGGCCTCGAATACGATGGCGGTTGCTGGGTCAGCCGGATTGTGTTGGAACGGCTGCAGCGCAGCACCACCAGCGCCAACCAGCGCCTGCTGCTGCAGCTGGAGCTGGTGGGTTTTTCACGTATCGGCTCCAACCCACTGCAAACGCTCAAAAACAATGTGCCCCGCTACCAATACCTGCGTGAAGAAGTCAACCCGCCCAGCCGGTTCGAGCGTTATGAATAACATCTTTGCCCTCCCCCCGCGTGCACTGCTGTACGCTGCCTTGCTGTGCGCCAGCTTCACGCAGCCAGCGGCCTGGGGCCAAACCACCCGCAGCGGCGCCGTTGCCGGCGATCACATCGTCGCTGTTGTCAACTCAGAACCCGTGACCAACGCCGAAGTGCGCGCCCGGCTGGCCCGGGTTGACAGCGAAACAGCCAAAAATATACCGCGCGAGCAACTCGTGCGTGAAGTCATGGAGCAGCTGATTCTGGAACGGGTGCAAATGCAATGGGCCGGCGATATCGGCATCAAAATTGACGAGGCCGCCGTAAAAGCTGCCGAAGAAAACATGGCCGCCCAAAACGGGTTTTCGGTCGCTGAATTGCACCAGCGGGTGCAAGCCTCGGGGCTGACCCTGGCCACCTACCGCGACAACTTGCGGCGCGATTTGACACTGCAGCGCCTGCACGAAAAAGAGGTGGACGCACGGGTTCGAGTCAGCGAGGCCGACATAGATGCCTACCTGCGCGAAAAACAGAGCAACAACACCGCCGCCGACACGGAGTTGAACCTGGCACACCTGTTGATTCGGGTGCCAGAGGGTGCCTCACCCACCGAAGAACAGGCGCTGCGCAACAAGGCGGAACAGCTTTTGCAACGCGCCCGCGCCGGGGAGCCGTTCGCTGAATTGGCCAAAACAGCGTCTGATGGCGCCGAGCGCAACAACGGCGGAGAAATGGGCCTGCGAAGTGCCGAGCGCTACCCCACCCTGTTTTGGGACGCGGTGGCCCGCCTCAAAGTGGGCGACCTGGCAGGGCCTTTGCGCAGCGGTGCAGGCTTTCACCTGCTCAAAGTCCTGGACAAACGTGCCGCCGGACTGCCCCCCACCACCTACATCCAAACCCGCGCAAGGCACATTTTGCTGCGCCCCAGCGCCCAGCAAAGCCAAGACGCAGCGTTGGCCCAACTCAACAACCTGCGCTCGCGCGTGACCGCGGGGCAAGCAAAATTTGAAGACTTGGCCCGCGAGTTCAGCCAGGACGGATCGGCCCGCGAAGGCGGTGATTTGGGCTGGGCCGCGCCAGGCCAGTTTGTGCCGGAGTTTGAAAACACCATGAATGCGCTGGCTCCCGGCCAGGTATCGGCACCGCTGGTGTCACGCTTTGGGGTGCACATTATTCAATTGGTAGAACGCCGCAGCAAAGAAATGACCACGCTGGAACAACGCGAGCAACTGCGCAACCTGCTGCGCGCCCAAAAAACCGAAGAGGCCTACAGCAACTGGCTGCGCGATCTTCGCGCCCGCGCCTACGTTGAATACCGCGAGCCACCCCAGTAATATGGCCGCACCAAAACATCAAGCCCGCAAGCGCTTTGGGCAGCACTTTTTGTCAGACAACGGCATCATTGCCGAAATCGTGCAAACCATTGCGCCTGCGCCCGGGCAGTTTGTGGTCGAAATCGGCCCCGGACTGGCCGCCCTGACCCAGCCTCTGGTGGAGCGTTTGGGCCGGCTCACGGTGATTGAGCTGGACAGGGATTTGGCGGCTCGCCTGCGAGCCCACCCGCAATTGGAGGTCATAGAGTCGGACGTGCTGCGGGTGGATTTTCGGGCCTTGGCCGCCAGCCGCCCCGAACCCATGCGCGTGGTGGGCAATTTGCCCTACAACATCTCAACCCCCATTTTGTTTCACCTGCTGAATGTGGCCGATGTGGTGCAAGACCAGCACTTCATGCTGCAAAAAGAAGTGGTAGACCGCATGGTGGCCACCCCGGCCACGGCCGACTACAGCCGGCTGAGCGTGATGCTTCAATGGCGCTACGCCATGGAAAACGTGCTGTTTGTGCCCCCCGAGAGCTTCGAGCCACCCCCGCGCGTGGACAGCGCAGTGGTTCGAATGGTGCCCTTGGAACAACCACCTGAGCTGAACGCATCCACCCTGGAAACGTTGGTGCAGGTGGCGTTTTCGCAACGCCGCAAATTGCTGCGCCATACCTTGGGCCGTTGGCTGGACGAACGTGGCTACTCAGGGCACTTCGACTGCCAACGCCGTGCCGAGGAAGTGCCTGTGCAGGAATACGTTGAGTTGGTGCAGGCACTGCACGAGCGGTAAAACGCTCACCCATCGATTCGCGACAGCGCGCCCTTCGATGGGTCTTTATTTCGAGGTTTTCCCGGTCCTCGCTTTTTCGTATTCCTCGTATTTTTGGTCAATCACCCGCGCGCGGCAGTCCTCATAAGCCCCGGGCGGTTGCCTTGCGCACTCGTTCTCGGCGCGCCGCTTGGCCGCGTCGTACCAGGCCTGAGCCGTACAACCCGATTGCGAGAAGGCCACCAGAGAGGCCAATACCAAAATCAATCCATGGGGCATGTTCGATCACGCACAAAAAAGGCCCCGAGGGGCCTGTTGCAACAAGGTGAGGGCGTTCAAGCCGCAGTCAACCAGTAACCCGCGTTGAACGGGCTGCTCATGCGCAAGGCTTGGGGGCTCACGTCCACCAGTTTGTCGGTCAGCAGCGGTTCGTCGGTGCTGGCTTCCAGGTCGGCAGCTTTGGGCGCGCGCGCCACCGAAAACGAATAGAAACAACGGAACGCCACTTTGCGATCGCTCCAATAATCGGCCACGTCGCGGAAAATGTCGAGCAGTTGTTCGCGCGCTTCTTTGTCAAATTTAGGCGAGGTGGGAATGTGTTCCAGCACCACGATAAAGCCGGTCTGCGGGCCCGACTTGTGCACCAGGTCGGTCATGCTGTCGTACAGCGCATCGAAGTTCTTGCCGAACGTCGAAGGCAAGGTGTACTGGGCGGCGATCAGGTCGAGCACGTCTTGTTTGCTCTGGGCTGTGGCCAGGTTGGCGTACAGGAAATGATGGCCGAGCTGCTCGGCAGCCGACTGAAGGTCCTTGATGCTGTAGGCGCGGATCGACTGAACGATGTTGGTGCGAACCGTACGAAGTGGCATGTCCATCTCCGTCTCACTTTCCATAACAAAAAGTTAAAAATCCTGTCTCAGATCACTGCACGATGCGTTTGAAGCTCGCGTAGTGGTCTTCGGTGTAATAACAAGCCTCGGGCATCCGAACCTGGGTGCCACCACAGACGATGCGTCTGGCACCGCGGTGGCTCAGACCGGGGGTGGGCACCGTGTACTCGCGGTAGAAACCGCGCTTGTGCCGGGGC
>JBDKEX010000107.1:0-4798 GCA_039798985.1 Pseudomonadota bacterium
CCGCTGGTGCAGGAGTCGCCCAGTTTTGGCCCGGTGTTCAGCGTGCCACAAAAGGTGCTTAAAAGCTTGCTCAACCAGGTGTCGTTCTCCATGGCGGTGCACGACATTCGCTACTACCTCAACGGCATTTTGTTCGTGGCCGAAGGCAACACCTTGAGCCTGGTGGCCACCGATGGGCACCGCCTGGCGTTTGCCAGCGCTGAACTGGATGTGGAAGTGCCCAAGCAAGAGGTGATTCTGCCGCGCAAAACCGTGCTGGAACTGCAGCGCCTGCTCAGCGACAAAGAGGGCGCAATTGAGCTGCAGTTTGCGTCGAACCAGGCCCGTTTCCGGTTTGAGGGCATGGAATTTGTCACCAAACTGGTGGAAGGCAAGTTCCCGGATTACAACCGCGTCATCCCGCGCAACCACAAGAACATTGTGGTGCTGGGCCGCACCGCCCTGCTGTCAGCACTGCAGCGCGCCGCCATCATGACGACCGACAAGTTCAAAGGCGTGCGCCTGAACGTGGAGCCCGGCTTGCTGCGAGTGGCGGCCAACAACGCCGACCAAGAAGAGGCCGTGGACGAACTCGACATCGAATACAACGGCGATGCGATCGAAATCGGCTTCAATGTGACCTACCTGATCGACGCCCTGACCAACATGGGCCAAGACATGGTGCGGGTGGAATTGTCCGATGGCAATTCGTCTGCGCTGGTCACCATACCGGACAACGAACGCTTCAAGTATGTGGTGATGCCCATGAGGATTTGAGCCCGGCGTTTGAGCGGCCTTGCGCCACGCCTGATTTTCGAACCCGCGCAGCTGTGCGGGTTTCGGCTTTTGAAGAGACCCGAGATTTTCGACCATGACCGACGCCAACCCGACCCCAACGCCCGCCGCCGAGGCCTTTACCACGGCGCAACCGACCATCGACACCAACCAGGCCGGGGCGTCTGAAGGCTATGGTGAAGGCGCCATCCAGATCCTGGAAGGCCTGGAAGCGGTGCGCAAGCGCCCCGGCATGTACATTGGCGACACCAGCGACGGCACCGGCTTGCACCACCTGGTTTTTGAGGTGGTGGACAACTCGATCGACGAAGCGCTGGCCGGGCATTGCGACGACATTGTGGTCACGATCCACACCGACAACTCCATCAGCGTGACCGACAACGGCCGCGGCATCCCGACCGGCGTGAAGATGGACGACAAGCACGAGCCCAAGCGCAGCGCGTCTGAGATTGCTTTGACCGAACTGCACGCGGGCGGCAAGTTCAACCAAAACAGCTACAAGGTGTCGGGCGGCTTGCACGGCGTGGGTGTGAGCTGCGTGAACGCCTTGAGCAAGTGGCTGCGGCTGACCGTGCGTCGCGATGGCAAGGTGCACCAGCTGGAATTTGCCAAAGGTTTTGTGCAAAACCGGATTCTGGAAAAAATCGATGGGTTTGAGGTGTCGCCCATGAAAGTTTCGGGCGCCACCGACAAGCGTGGCACCGAGGTGCATTTTTTGCCAGACACCGAAATCTTCACGCAAAACCACGACTTCCACTACGAAATTTTGGCCAAACGCCTGCGCGAACTCTCGTTCCTGAACAACGGCGTGCGCATCCGCCTGAAAGACGAACGCAGCGGCAAGGAAGACGACTTTTCTGGCGCCGGTGGCGTCAAGGGCTTTGTGGAGTTCATCAACGCGGGCAAAAAGGTGCTGCACCCCACGGCTTTTCATGCCCTGGGCGAACGCCCGGCCGACAGCTACGGCGGCATTCCCGGTACCAGCATTGGTGTGGAAGTGGCCATGCAATGGAACGAGAGCTACAACGAGAACGTGCTCTGCTTCACCAACAACATACCGCAGCGCGACGGCGGTACCCACCTGACCGGCCTGCGTGCGGCCATGACCCGCGTGATTGGCAAATACATTGAGCAAAACGAAATCGCCAAAAAGCAGAAGGTGGAAGTCAGCGGCGACGACATGCGCGAAGGCCTGTGCTGCGTGCTGAGCGTGAAGGTGCCCGAACCCAAGTTCAGCAGCCAAACCAAAGACAAACTGGTGAGCAGTGAGGTGCGCGCGCCGGTGGAAGACATTGTGGCCAAGGCGCTGACCGAGTACCTGGAAGAACGCCCGCAAGACGCCAAGCTGCTGTGCGGCAAGATTGTGGAAGCCGCCCGCGCCCGCGAAGCGGCCCGCAAAGCCCGGGAAATGACCCGCCGCAAAGGCGTGCTCGATGGCATGGGCTTGCCCGGCAAACTGGCCGATTGCCAGGAAAAAGACCCCGCCCAATGCGAGATTTACATTGTGGAGGGTGACTCCGCCGGTGGCTCGGCCAAGCAAGGCCGCGACCGCAAGTTCCAGGCGATTTTGCCCCTGCGCGGCAAGATCCTGAACGTGGAAAAAGCCCGCTACGAAAAGCTGCTGACGAGCAACGAAATCCTCACGCTGATCACCGCTTTGGGCACCGGCATAGGCAAAGCCAGTGCCGACGATTTTTCAGGCAAGGGCAAAAGCGGGGCCGACGATTTCAACGTCGACAAGCTGCGCTACCACCGCATCATCATCATGACCGACGCCGACGTGGACGGCGCCCACATCCGCACCTTGCTGCTGACCTTTTTCTACCGCCAGATGCCCGAGTTGGTGGAGCGCGGGCACATCTACATTGCGCAGCCCCCGCTGTACAAGGTGAAGTCCGGCAAAGAGGAGTTGTACCTGAAAGACGCGGCCGCGCTGGATGGCTTTTTGCTGCGCATTGCGCTCAAAGACGCGAAAGTGGCCACAGGCGGCGCGGCCAACACCGTGTTGGAAGGCGACACCCTGGCCGAGTTGGCCCGCAAACACCAAGTGGCCGAGGCCGTGATTGCCCGATTGAGCAACTTCATGGACGCTGAGGCCCTGCGCGCGATTGCTGACGGGGTGGTGCTCAACCTGGACGACATGGAAGCCGCCGCCCAAAGCGCAGCTGCGTTGCAAGTGGCCCTGCGCGAGCTCAACACCACCGGCATCCCGGCGGAGGTGGCGGCCGAATTTGATGTTCGCACCGACAAGCCCATTCTGCGGGTGAGCCGCCGCCACCACGGCAATATCAAAAGCAGCGTGTTGACGCAAGACTTTGTGCACGGCGCCGACTACGCCGCACTGGCCGAGGCTGCCAACACCTTCCGGAGCCTGCTGGGCGAAGGCTCGCGGGTGATGCGCGGTGAAGGCGAGCGCCAAAAGGAAGAAAAGGTGGGCGACTTCCGCCAGGCCATGGCGTGGCTGATTGCCGAAGCCGAACGCACCACCGCCCGCCAGCGCTACAAAGGTTTGGGCGAAATGAACCCCGAGCAGCTGTGGGAAACCACCATGGACCCCACCGTGCGCCGCCTGCTGCGCGTGCAGATTGAGGACGCCATTGAAGCGGACAAGGTGTTCACCATGCTGATGGGTGATGAGGTGGAGCCGCGCCGGGATTTCATTGAGACAAACGCGTTGCGGGCGGGGAATATTGATGTTTGAGGTGTATCATTTTTAGGACCGCTACTTTATTGTGGGATTCAGCCCTTCCAACCACACCAAGGAAATTGCCTTGAAAAAAATTGCCTTCCTGTTTTGCGCAGCAGCCTGCGCTTCGGGCGCCGCTACGGCTGGGGACATCAACACCCTTTACCGGCTGAGTCAAGACGAGTTCCGGATCATGTCGGAGGACATGGGGGCGGCGTTGAGCTACAAATCGGTCATGCCAACAGAATCGCTTGGGATTTTGGGGTTCGATGTGGGCCTGGTCGTCTCTTCGACCGATGTCAGCCGCAGCTCCGCCATTCTTTACAACGCCAGCAACAACGGCGGCCTGGACATCAATACCTTGTTTGTGCCCAAGCTGATGGTGGCCAAAGGTTTTCCGTTCGGTGTCGACGTGGCCGGTTTTTACTCGGCTTTGCCCACCACCAACATCCGTTTGATGGGTGCTGAGGTGCGGTATGCACTGGTAGAGGGGGACACTTTCGTGCCGGCGGTGGCCGTGCGCGGTGCATTCTCCAAGTTGAGCGGTGTGGAGCAGTGGTCCATGGACACCAAGAGTCTGGACATATCCGCCTCCAAGGGTTTTGCCATGCTGACACCCTATGCGGGCGTTGGTATGGTGTGGGTCAACAGCTCACCCCAGGCTTCTACCGGCCTGAAGGCAGAGAGCTTTTCCAAGCTCAAGTATTTTGCCGGTGTGAACTTCAACTTGGGTCTGTTCAATTTGGCGCTCGAAACCGACAAAACCGGCAGCACGAGCACGTTCAGCTTCAAAGGTGGCTTCCGCTTCTAAGGCTTGGCGGTTTTGGCGATACGCTCGATCTTGAAAATGGGGGACCCGCGGCTGCTGCGGGTGGCCCAAGCTGTGACGGCGTTTGGAACGCCCTGGCTGCGAGAGCTGTTGGCCGACCTGGCCGACACCATGACTGCGGCCAACGGCGCCGGGCTGGCGGCACCCCAAATTGGCGAAGATTTCCAGGTGGTGATCTTTGGCACCGGCCTGCCCAACCCGCGGTACCCGCAAGCACCGCTGGTACCGCGAACGGTGCTTATCAACCCCACGATCACGCCCTTGAGCAGCGAAATGACCCCGGGGTGGGAAGGCTGCCTGTCATTACCGGGGTTGCGCGGCTTGGTGCCTCGTTTTGAACACATCCGCTACAGCGGACTGGACGAAAATGGACAGGCCATTGAGCGGGAGGTTTCCGGGTTCCACGCGCGGGTGGTTCAACATGAATGCGATCACCTGATCGGAAGGCTTTACCCCACTCGCATGACGGACTTGACCCAACTGGGTTACACCGAGGTCTTGTTCCCGGA
>JBDKEX010000108.1:0-3602 GCA_039798985.1 Pseudomonadota bacterium
TCGGCTGCAGCCGCCACGTTGGTGGTGAGTGCTGCAAAGTAGCGGGCCACATCGTTGCCGCCTTGCGCACGGAACCACTGCAAAGCCGAACGGGCGTTGGTCATGGTCTCGGTGGTGGTGAAGGTTTTAGATGCGATCAAGAACAGCGTGTTCTCAGCTTTCAAGCCCTTGAGCACAGCGGCCAATTCGTGTCCGTCCACATTCGACACAAAGTGAAAACGTTTGCCCGGCATGACAAAGTCTTGCAGCGCCAGCACCGCCATTTGCGGCCCCAGGTCTGAGCCCCCAATGCCAATGTTCACCACATCAGTGATCTGTGCGTCAGCGCGAATTTGCTCAGCGTAAGCCAGCATGGGCTTCAGGGTGTCGTGCACCTGCGCCAGGGGCTCGGCCAATGGGCCAACCAAAGAACCCTCGGGTTGCCGCAGCAACCAATGCATCACAGGCCGGTCTTCGGTGTGGTTGATGTGCTCGCCCCGAAACATGGCATCGCGGTGCGCGGTCAAACCGGTTTGGCGGGCCAGCTCTTGCAGCAACGCTTCGGTGGCGGCATCCACATGGTTTTTAGACAAATCGGCGAACACATGGGCCGCTTGCTGGCTCAGGGCATCGGCACGCTGCGCATCGGCGGCAAAAGCACTGCGCAAATCAAAGTCGGCAAAATGGGCCGCGTGGGCCTGCAAGGCCGTCCAAGCCGGGGTTTGATCACAACGCATGTTCAGGCCTTCTTCATCATGTCTTCCAACTTGACCGCATCGGCGCAGAAGGCGCGGATGCCTTCGGCCAGCTTCTCGGTGGCCATCGCGTCTTCGTTCAGCGCCAGGCGGAACGAAGCTTCGTCATAAGCCACCGCGGGCAAGTCCATCGTTTTCGCGGCAGCGGCGTCGAGTGCCAGGCCCAAAGGCGCATCGGTGGCGGCCAGCTGGGCCAACAGCTCAGGGCTGATGGTCAGTAAATCGCAACCGGCCAAAGCCGTGATCTGGCCCACGTTGCGAAACGACGCGCCCATGACTTCGGTGGCAATGCCGTGTTTCTTGTAGTGGTTGAAGATGGCCCGCACCGACTGCACACCGGGGTCGTTCGCGCCCGACTTGGCAGCCTCGTCCCAGGCAGCGCCAGCGGTCTTTTTGTACCAGTCATAAATGCGGCCCACAAAAGGCGAGATCAGCTGCACTTTGGCTTGGCCACAGGCCACGGCCTGGCAAAACGCGAACAACAGCGTCAGGTTGCAGCGGATGCCTTCGCGCTCCAGCTCGGCTGCGGCCTGAATGCCTTCCCAAGTCGAGGCGATCTTGATCAACACGCGCTCGCGCTGAATGCCTTGCGCCTCGTACAGCGCCATGATGCGGCGGGCCCGCGCCACGGTGGCGGCAGTGTCAAAGCTCAGGCGAGCGTCCACTTCGGTCGAGACACGGCCGGGAATGGTCTTCAATATTTCGCAGCCAAAACGCACCAGCAAATGGTCCATCACCACGTCCAGCGGCTGGCCACGGTGGGCCGCCACAGACTCGGTCAACAAGGGCGCGTATTCGGGCTTTTGCACCGCCTTGAGGATCAGCGACGGATTGGTCGTCGCGTCTTGCGGCTGAAACTGGGCCAATTGCTTGAAGTCACCGGTATCGGCCACCACGGTGGTGAATTGTTTGAGAGCGTCGAGTTGGTTCATGGCGTTTCGTACAAGTTGGCAAAAATGGTGACGAACATCCGTCAGGGTGGTTGCCGCTGCAACAGTGGCATGCCTGCAGATGAAATATTTGTCGGGTATTTAAAAGCTGGCTTGAATTATCCGTGAAACAAAGTTACATTACAAATCAATTTTTCATGTAACTCAAGAACATCATGGCTTTTGATCTTGTTTTCTTTGGCGGCACGGGCGATCTGGTCTGGCGCAAACTCATGCCTGCCTTGTTTCAGGCCTTCCGTCACGACACCCTCCCCGAAGGCGGTCGCATCATCGGCGTCGGCCGCGACGATCTGACGGACGAACAATACCGCCAGCAAATTCAGTCGCGCTTTGAACAGGTCGAAGGCGACAAGCGCCCCAACCCTGAAGAATTTGCCCGCTTTGCCAGCTTGCTGTGCTACGTGCGCATGGACTTGTCCAAGCCAGAGGCATACGCCACGCTGTCAGCCCGCTTGGCCGAGCGCGAAACCGACAACGTGGTGATGTATTTGTCCACCGCACCCAGCTTGTTCACCACCGTGTGCGAGCAACTGGCCGCCAACGGGCTGAACACGCCCAAGACCCGCATCGTGCTTGAAAAACCGCTGGGCCACGACCTGGCCTCCAACCGCGCCATCAACGAAGCGGTGGGCAAGGTCTTCAAAGAGCAGCAAATTTTCCGCATCGACCACTATCTGGGCAAACCTGCGGTGCAAAACCTGTTTGCCATGCGCTTTGGCAACGCCCTGTTTGAACCCCTGTGGCGGCGCGAGCACATTGCCAACATCCAGATCACCATGTCCGAAGAGCTGGGCGTAGAAAAACGCGGTGGCTTTTATGAGACCACCGGCGCACTGCGCGACATGGTGCAAAACCACGCACTGCAGCTGCTTTGCGCGATCGCCATGGAGCCGCCCATCAACGCCCATGCCGACGCGATCCGCGACGAAAAACTCAAAGTGTTGCGTGCCCTGAAACGCTGGACGCCCGAAACGCTCAGCCAGCATGTGATTCGGGGCCAATACAGCGCGGGCAACATCTTTGGCCAGGCTGTACCGGGCTACCGCGACGAGCCAGGCGTAAACCCCAGCAGCGGCACCGAGACCTTTGTGGCGCTGCGCACCGAGATCGCCAACTGGCGCTGGGCGGGCGTGCCGTTTTACATCCGTACCGGCAAGCGCATGGCCTCGCGCGAAGCGCACATCGAGATCAATTTCCGTCAGACGCCGCACGAGATTTTCAAGAGCCCAGTGGGCCATGCCAACAAACTCGTCATCCACCTGCAACCCAAGGACGGGCTGGAGCTGCACCTGTTTGCGCAAGGCCAAAGCAAGCGCGGCGAAGGCAGCAGCGGGGCCACCCTGAGCCCGGTGCACCTGGATCTGGACTTTGACAAGCGCTTTGGCAGCCAGCGCGTGGGCGCTTACGAACGCCTGCTGCTCGACGTGCTCGATGGCCGCCTGAACCTGTTCGTGCGCAGCGACGAACAAGAAGAGGCTTGGCGCTGGGTCGAGCCGATCCTGCAACACTGGAAAAACGACACCATTGGCCCACGCCCCTACGCTGCGGGCACCTGGGGCCCAAGCGCATCGAGCGCGATGATTGCGCGCGACGGCTTTTGCTGGTCCGAAGAAATTTAAACCGAAAGACACACCATGCTCGAACGAATCAAGGCTTCTTTGCCCTCCCTGGCCCCGGCCGAGCAACGTGTGGGCAAGCTGGTGCTGGCCGATCCTCGGGCTTTTGCCAACTTGCCGGTCACCGAACTGGCCGATCGCTCGCATGTGAGCAAACCGACTGTGGTGCGCTTTTGCCGCAGCATGGGCTACGACGGCCTGTCCGACTTCAAACTCAAACTGGCTGGCAGCGTGAGCGAGGGCGTGCCCTTCATCCACCGCAGTGTGGACGTGGACGACAAAACCAGCGACATCGCGGTCAA
>JBDKEX010000109.1:0-3859 GCA_039798985.1 Pseudomonadota bacterium
GCGCTGATTTTTTGGGTCAGGCTGGCTGTTTGGGGGATGGTCACGGTGACCGTGAGGGAGGGTTTGGCGGCAGCAGGAGTTTTGTTGTCTTCCGCGGCAAAGGCCACAGGTACCGCAATGACCCAAACCCAGGCACATGCCCATGCCCCAACACCGCTTTTTTTCATGACTCTTCTCTTGGCTGCACGCCCAAACAGCGTGCAGAGAGTTTAGCGGCACGGGTTTTCCGGCAGATACCGAGGGTGATCGCACCCGCGGCTTCAAAAGCTCAGAACTTGTAGTCCAGCTTCAGCTGCAGGTTGCGTCCCATGTAATTGGCGTAACGTGTGTCTACACCCAATAACGCATTGTCTTGGATTCCCATTCGCAGGGCAGGCATGCGGTTGGTGGCGTTGATCAAATGGGCGCTCAGCGTCAGTTTGGGCTGGATTTGCCAGCGGCTTAACAAATCCAGTGTCCAATGTCCAGGAACTCGCGTCGTTTCATTTCGCCAATTGTTATCCTTGTCGTACAACGTCGTCTCGAGGTCGTAACCGGTTTTGTAATGCAACGTGAAGCCCCCCACCCACTGGGGACGTTCGAGCATGGATGTCAAAGACCACTGGTGCCGGGCTGTGGTCAGAAAGGGACTGGTGTGCGTACCGATGTTCGAAACCCAGGTACGGTCCACCGCATCTTCCTTGGCAGACTTCAACATGTACACGCCTTTCAGACTCGTCCGGACACGGCCAAGATCGGTGGGTTGACGCCAATGGATGTCGTAATCCAGACCCCGTTTGACACTGCGACCCAGATTTTGGTTGGTTTGGGTCAACAACTGCTGGTCAAAAAACTTGGCTTTCAAACCAGGGTTGTTCAGAATTTCTTCGATGGTCAAATAACCAAAAGTATCCCGAATATCGAGCTGCCACAGGTCTGCCCCCAAACTCCAGCGTTGATTGGGCTCGTAACGGAAGCCCAGATTTCTTTGGAGCGATTTTTCTGGCCGAAGCATGGGGTTTCCCCCGCTTTTGACGCTAATTTCATTGCCAAAACTATCCATGTATCCGGCAATGGTGCTGCTGATGGGGACCATTTGAGCGATGTTGGGGGCACGAAAACCGGTGCCCACCGAAGCCCTGAAAAGCCATGCCCTTTCCGGTTGCCATTTCCACCCCAGTTTCGCTGTCTGCACCCCTCCAAAATCTGAATACTGGTCGTACCGCGCAGCGGCCGTCACTTCGCTGTGCGGGCCAACAGGTGAAGACAGCTCCAGATGAGCGGCCCAGACCAAGCGACTGGCATCAAATCCAGGACGTGTTTCCTTATCGCGTGCTGTGTAATAAACCCGCTCACGCCGCCAATCCAGGCCAGCACCCACACTGGCGGGGCCATAGTCTGTTTCCATCCATTCCCGACTGGCCAGGAAGTTGAAACTGTCAATCTGGCTAAACGCATCGTCCAGCCACTCTTTTTCCGGTCCTTGGTACTGCCGAAGCAACGCCAGCGTGTCTGCTGAATATTGGGAAGGGTGCTGCCCCACAATCTCGGGGGGCAACGTTGCAGCAGCAAATCCATTCGTGACCGCGCCGCCGATGTAATCTCGCCGCACGCGATGTCGGCCAGATGACACAGAGGTCACAAAATCCCAACCATATTGCTCGCCACGTAAACCCAATGCGATATTTCCGATGTGATTGACGTACTGCTGTCGGCTCATTAAGCCCAATGGAACAATATCCAACAAATAGGTGTTGCCATCGGGGCCCAGGACATCCTTGGTGTTGTAGTCACCACCCGCAACCGTGTTGAATTTTTGTTGGCCCAGCAGACCTTCTGCAAAAACAACCCAGCGATTGGCCAGCATCCGATCGCCTTGGAGGTACAGCAACTGTTTGTTGACCTCTGGGTAAAGGGTCATTTCACCCTGGGTGTTGGTGAAGCACTTTCCACGTCCGAGCTCATACCAGCCTGGCTCACATTGACCGGTTTGAAGGTAGTAGGTGTTTTTCAAGTCCCCATTGGCGTCCAGATAGTTTTTCGCTGGGGCACTGTATGCACTGTAATTTTGCGTCAGCCACCAAGTCTTTCCATCTATTTGCATAGACCTGGCTCCTTGGCTGGACACTTCACGGTGCTTGGCCAACACGGCTTCGGTTTTCTGCGCCGTGAAATGCGCACGCAAGCTGTAGCCGTCGCGCTGCAGTCGACCTTTGCCCCATGACAAATTGACCCCTTTGCTGTGGCCATGTCCGTCTTGCGGCACAGTTGCTTCCACACCAACGCTCAGGCCCTGAATATCGGTTTTGGTGATCACGTTGATGACCCCTGCGACCGCATCCGAACCGTAGCGGCTGGACGCGCCATCGGTCAGGATTTCGATTTTTTCAACCGCCGCCAAGGGCAAGAAGTTCAGGTCGACCACCGAACGATCGATCATGATGGCCTGGCTGCCGTAATAGGGCAGTCGTCGGCCGTTCAGCAAGACCAAAGTGCCGCCCTGGTTACCGTGAATGGCCGCTGCTTCAGGTCCACCAGCCACAGTGCCTGTGACGGTACCGGACTCAAAAAAATTGCTCATCAGCGGCAGCCTCTGAAGCAATTCGGGCAGCGAAGCGGCCCCACTGCGCTCGATGTCACGGCGGTCGAGAATCTGCAGAGGCAAGGCTTGCTTGGCCTCTTTGGCCAAAATGGCCGAACCTGTGATTTCCACTTTTTCAAATTGGCGGAACTCCAAGCTTTTTTCCGTGATTTCCACATCGGGGAAAGTCAGCTCGACTTTGCTTGCCGTCACACCAGCAGTGGCTGGCACTGTCGTTTGAGCCCATGCAGGACAAGCCACACAAATCGCGAGCGATAGACCCACAGCCGAGGCTTTTCCCCAATCAGCGCCGGGTTTGATGAAGTGCTGTGGCATGGGCGGCATCCTCTGGCTTGCAGCCCGCAAGACATGTTTGGTCATATCCGGGGCGTTATTGCATCCTGAAAACTGATAAATCAGGCGTTAAAAGCGCTAGATATTAATACTTTTAGGCCCAATCGTCGCCAATGCGTCTTTTTGAGGGAGAAAGACCATGATCGATTTGGGGTTGGTCTCCGGGCCATCGAGGCCATGCTGGGGCTCCATGGCCTGAGGGCATACCAGAGATGGATGCCCGCGTGCGCGGGCATGACGAAGGCCTCCTCAGCCCATCACCCCACGCCACAGCGCCAACACCGCCTCGCGCTCGCTCGCAAGCTGCTCCAGTGGCACATCGGTGGGCTCTTCGTTCAGGCGGGCGCGGTGTTGCACGCGGCGCATTTCGCGGTACGCATTGGCCGCAGCTTGCCCTACGCCTGTGGGCAACAGTCCGGCTTTTTCGGCCCGTTGCAACAGCGCGATATTGCCCACGTTGTCGGCCAGCTCGGGGTGGGCGGCGGTGTGCAGCAGCACCAGGTATTGCACGGCAAACTCGGCGTCCACCATGCCGCCGGGGCTGTGCTTGACATCAAAGCGCTCGGCCTTGACCGGATGGCCCTGGCGCACCTTGTCGCGCATGGCCACGATTTCGGCCTTGAGGCTGACCGCATCGCGCGGGGCGCTGATGACGGCATGGCGCACCGTGTCAAATTGCGGGGCCAAGCCGGGCAAGCCCATGACAAAGCGGGCGCGGGTCATGGCCTGGTGCTCCCAAGTCCAGGCGGTGTTGCTGCCGCGCTGCTGCTGGTAGTCGGCATAAGCCTCAAAGCGCGTGACCAAGAGGCCCGAGTTGCCGTTGGGCCTGAGCGCCGTGTCAATCTCGTACAGGTCACCGTCGGCGGTTTTCACCGTCATCCAGTTGATGAGTTTGCGCACATAGGCGGCGTAGATTTCCTGTGCCCGTTCGTCCTCGTCTTCGTA
>JBDKEX010000110.1:0-5016 GCA_039798985.1 Pseudomonadota bacterium
TTGCGGCATTCAGTACCCGGCGCAGCGGTCGTCCAGTCAGGCCCCAAGCCAGCCCCGCCGCCAACGGCACAGACACCAGCGCTCCCGCCAACCCTGTCCAGCTCGGCAGGCCCAACAAGGCAGGCACCAACGGCCCCAATGCGGACAACATGGCAAGCAGAGTCAATTGGCCGCGCAATTCTGGGGTGAAGGCCCGTTTGCACTTCCCCAGCAGGGTGTTTCGAACCAACTTGCCTTCGCGCAGACGGGTTGCCAGCTTGCCGGACTGGGCCTCCTCTCGCATGGTGGCGTATAAAGCTTCCGCCCCGTCAATTTCTGCCCGTGTCGGTTTGGTTCGTACCGACAGGTAGCCCACAATCCGATCGCCATCGCGCATGGGCGTGGCGTTGGCGCGCACCCAATAGTGCTCACCGTTTTTTCGGCGGTTTTTGACCAGGGCGGTCCACGGGAGCCCGTTTTCAACGGTATCCCAGAGGTCGCGGAAGGCCTCCTCCGGCATGTCGGGGTGGCGCACCAAGTTGTGTGGCTGCCCTTGCAACTCCTCGCGGGTGTAACCACTGACGGCGATAAAGTTGGGGTTGCAGTAGGTGATGCGCCCTTTCACATCCGTGACCGATATCAAGGTCATGTCGGCGGGATAGTCGTACTCTCGTTGGGTGACAGGCAGGTTCGTACGCATGGTGCTACAGGGTGCTGTGGAGTCCAAAAAGCGGAGCGGTTTTGTTTCAAACAGCTCCTTGTTTGCGGATTTTCGTTAATTTTCGGTGCAATATGGGCCCGCGAAACACAAAATAAACCCGAAAAAAGCCCGCGTGTTCATTTTGCCTCTCCCTTTCAACCGCCTATTGATTTAAAACAAGAACCGTTATGAGCATTTTGCGCGTGGCGACCTACAATATCCACAAAGGAGTGCAAGGCGTGGGGCCTGCCCGCCGGTTGGAAATACACAACCTGCTGCACGCGGTGGAGCAGTTCGATGCCGACGTGGTGTGCCTGCAAGAGGTTCGCGCCAGCAACCGGCTGATGCAACGCCGTTTTGCCCATTGGCCGCAAGCCGGGCAAGCCCACTACTTGGCCCCTGAAGGCTACGAGGCCGTTTACCGAACCAATGCCGTTACGCGCCACGGCGAGCACGGCAACGCCCTGTTGTCGCGTTGGCCGGTGGTGGCAACGGGGCACCAAGATGTGTCGGATCACCGCTTTGAACAGCGGGGCTTGTTGCATGCGGAACTCAATGTGCAGGGCCGCCCCTTGCATGTGGTGGTGGTGCATTTGGGCCTGATGCACGCTGGCCGCGCCCGGCAGGTGGAACAACTGGGCTTGTTCATAAACAACAACGTGCCAGGCGACGCCGCATTGGTGGTGGCGGGCGATTTCAACGACTGGGGCGCGCGTTTGCACACCCCCATGGCCCGCCTGGGTTTGCACACCTTCGACGGCATACGGCTGCCCACTTTTCCTGCCCGTTTGCCGCTGCTGCACTTGGACCGTGTTTACGCGCGTGGGATGAACCTGCTGTCCGCCCAGGTACCGCACGGGGGGGCCTGGCCGCGAATGTCTGACCACCTGCCCCTGATCGCTGAATTCAGCTGGGCCTGACCCTTCACCGCCTGTTTGCCCATGAAACCCGCCCTGCGCACCGGTCACCGTTTGCAGCTGTTGCAAAACGGCACCAGCCTGTTTCCGGCCATGGTGCGTGTGATCGACCAGGCGCGCCAGTTGGTGCATGTAGAGACTTATATTTTCGAGTTCGCGGGTGATGCGCTGCAAGTTGCCGAAGCACTCGAACGGGCCGCCCAACGTGATGTGGTGGTGCGTTTGGTGGTGGACGGCGTGGGCACCCCCGGCCTACCGCAGGCTTGGCAAGAGCGGTTCCTAGCCGCCGGCGTTCAGTACCAGGTGTACGCCCCACTGGGTCGCTTGGGGTTGCTCATACCCAGCCGGTGGCGACGCTTGCATCGAAAACTCTGCGTGGTCGACGGGGTTTGGGGTTTTTGCGGCGGAATCAACTTGATCGACGACCTGGACGATGTGGCTCTGGGCCGCTTGTCAGCCCCGCGGCTTGATTTTTCTTTGCAAATCACCGGCCCATTGGTGGCCGATATGCAAGACACCATGGAGCAATTTTGGTGGCGCACCCAAGCCGTCAGCAACGCCCGGCGGCGCGAATTCCGGGCGGCCTGGGAAGCCTTGCGCGAGGCCTTGCCCCCGCTCGATTTGCCCCACGACCACCACACCCAGCCGCCTCAAGACGCCGCGTTGCTGCTGCGTGACAATGTCCGCCATCGGCACGATATTGAACGCGCCTACCTCAAGGCCCTGGGCGAAGCCCGGCACGAGGTGGTGATTGCCAACGCTTACCTGATTCCGGGTCGCAAACTGCGCCGTGCGATGGCTTTGGCTGTGGCGCGTGGCGTTCGGGTTCGCTTGCTTTTGCAGGGCAAATACGAGTATTTTTTTCAATACCATGCGGCCCGGCCCGTGCACCACTGGTTGCTGCGTGCGGGTGTGGAAATACACGAATACGCACCCAGCGCCCTGCATGCCAAAGTGGCGGTGGTGGACAATCGGTGGGCGACGGTGGGGTCCACCAACCTCGACCCCTTGAGTTTGCTGCTGGCCCGAGAGGCCAACGTGGTGACCACCGATCGCCAATTTGCCCACAGTTTGCGCAATCGCTTGGACCAGCTGATGCACGAGGCAGGCGCGCCCCTGAGCCTGGCGGCGCTGCAACAGCGGCCTCTGATGCAGCGTTTTTTAGACCGTTTCGCCTTCGGGCTGATGCGAGCCCTGCTGTTTGTGACCGGGCACCGATACTGAATTTGGGTGGCAGTAAACCCGCACCCTCAACATGGCTGCGTTGAAGTGTTAGCATGCTTTGATGCTGATGAAAGTGAACGAGAACATGACCCAAGCTGACCAAGACGAAGGCACGCCGGTATCGGTAAAGATACGCGAACGCCTGCAGGAAGCGCGGCACCGTTTCCATTCCAACGACAACATTGCCGAATTCATCCAGCCGGGTGAGCTTGAAGCCTTGCTGGACGAGGTGACCGACAAAATGCGTGGCGTGCTCGCCAGCATGGTGATCGACACCGACAACGACCACAACACCGGCGATACCGCCCGCCGCGTGGCCAAGATGTACTTGAAAGAGGTGTTTGCGGGCCGTTATGTCAAGGCTCCCAGCATCACCGAGTTCCCCAACGCAGAGCACCTCAATGAGCTGATGATCGTAGGCCCGATCACGGTGCGCAGCGCTTGTAGCCACCATTTTTGTCCGGTCATTGGCAAGGTCTGGATTGGCATCATGCCCAACGAACACACCAACGTGATAGGCCTGAGCAAGTACGCACGCCTGGCCGAATGGATCATGGGTCGGCCCCAAATCCAGGAAGAAGCGGTGGTGCAACTGGCCGACCTGATCCAGGAAAAAACCCAACCCGATGGATTGGCCATCGTTATGGAAGCCACGCATTACTGCATGGCTTGGCGCGGCGTCAAAGACATGGACAGCAAAATGATCAACTCGGTCATGCGCGGCGTGTTCTTGAAAGACAACAACCTGCGCCGTGAATTTTTGGCCCTCATTCCCCGGAAAGGTTGATCATGCTGGTTCGTTTGTTGTACGTCAGTCGCGCGGTAGATGCTGACAGCACTGCGGCCATTCAGGCCATTTTGGCGTCGGCCCGCCAGCACAATTTGCACAACGGCATTACCGGCATTCTGTGCTACGGCGGGGGGGTGTTTGTGCAAGCCATTGAGGGTGGACGTTCCGCTGTCAACCGGCTGTACAACCAAATCATCGAGGACCCGCGCCACAAAGACGTGGAGTTGCTGCACTACGAAGAAATCACCGAACGGCGTTTTGGGGGTTGGACCATGGGCCAGGTCAACCTCAGCAAGCTCAACACGTCCATCGTGCTCAAATACTCCGAAAAGCCCGAATTCGAGCCCTACAACGTGTCGGGCAAAGTGTCGCTGGCCTTGCTTGAAGAGTTGATGGCCACGGCCAGCATCATTGGCCGCGCTTGAGCCTGGCCGGGGAGTTGAGCACGCCAGGTGCCATGCACCCCACGCTGTTGGGCTGCGACTTCAGCAGCTCGCCCAGCCGGCGCAAACCGGTGGTGCTGGCGGTGGGCCACTGCGAAGGGCGGTTGGGCGCCCAGCGGGTGCAGCTGGAGCGGTTTTTAACCTTCGACAATTTGCCTGCTTTGGGTGCCCACTTGGCCCAGCCCGGGCCATGGGTGGGGGGTTTTGATTTCCCGTTTGGCTTGCCCCGCGAGCTGGTGGAGGCGCTGGCTTGGCCCACCGAATGGTTGGCTTGCATGCGGCACTATGCCGCCCTTTCCCGCCACGAAATCCGCAGTGCGTTCGCGGCATTTTGCGACAGCCGGCCCGCGGGAGCGAAGTTTGCCCACCGGGCCACAGATTGCCCCGCCGGTTCCAGCCCCAGCATGAAGTGGGTCAACCCGCCGGTGGCTTTCATGCTGCATGCGGGCGTGCCCTTGTTGCTACAGGCGGGTGTTTGTTTGCCAGGGCTGCATCCAGTGCCGCCTGTTGTAAGCGGGCCTGAACCCAGCCAGTGTGTGGCGCTGGAGGCCTACCCCGGCCTGTTGGCCCGCAGCGTGTTGGGCCATCGCAGTTACAAAAGCGATACCAAGGCCAAGCAAACCGCAGACCGTTTGATCGCCCGCAAAGACCTGGCCGATGCCCTTGACACAGGTCGCGCTCCCTTGCTGGCGCAAGCCGGGTTGCGCATCAAGTGGAGCCATGCCCAGCGCGAGGCAGCGGTGGACGATGCCAGCGGCGACCACATGGATGCGGTGCTTTGTTTGTTGCAGGCGGCCTGGGGTTGGCAGCAGCACCAGCTGGGGCATCCGAAGTACGGTTTGCCCGACTTTGATCCCTTGGAGGGGTGGATCGTTACGGCTTGACGGTTGCGCTTGCGCACACCGTGCAAGCCGGGTTGCGCGACAACCGCACTTCGTTGAATTCCAGCCCCCGCCCGTCCAG
>JBDKEX010000111.1:0-26866 GCA_039798985.1 Pseudomonadota bacterium
TGTGCGCCAAATCCGAAGCAGCGGCAGGCACAGCGTCGCAAACGTACTTGAGCTTGACGCCGGACAAAGAGGCGAGGTTGGTGGCGTGGATGCGACCGATGCGGCCGGCACCGAAAACTGCTACGTTTTTCATGAGCGTTTGGGTAGTTGGGTTGAACAGATGGAGCACAACTATAAAGACGTTTGCGTGAGTTGGAAAGTTTTTTTCAAACGTTTTTATTTTTGAAATCAACCACCCAAATCCCACTGCATTCACTCCCAAAACCCCGCGCGCTCCCCCAGCAAAACAGCGTTGTCGCAGACCATCTTTCGCCGCAAAATGATGATTTATGATCAAAATTGTTGCTGCAAATCCTGGGCAAATTTTCTACAGTCAACGGCACCTCTACACCCTTTCCACGGAAATCACATGACTGCACCTTTGAGTTTTGCCATCAACCGCATGAGCGTTCCCCGCATGCCTTTCGCGGACTTTGCTGCCCTGGTCCAGCGCCTGGGTGTGAACGCCATTGAAATACGCAACGACTTGGCCGCGGTGGAAATGGAAGACGGCACACCCGCCGAAACCATAGGCGCAATGGCCAAGGCCCATGGGTTGACCATACGCTCAATCAATGCGCTGCAACGCTTTGAACAGTTCGATGCCACCCGGGCCGAAGAAGCCGCAGCCATGATCCGCTACGCGGTGGGTTGCGGCGCCGAAGCCCTGGTGCTGTGCCCAACCAACAGCCTGCGCGACGCCCGCACCCCCGAGCAGCGCCACGCCGACCTGGTGCACGCGCTCAAGTCGCTCAAGCCCATGCTGGACGCCGCCGGCCTGATCGGCCTGGTGGAGCCCTTGGGCTTTGAAGAGTGCGCTGTGCGCCGCAAGTCCCAGGCGGTGCGCGCCATCCAAGAAATCGGTGACACCACCACCTTTCGCCTGGTGCACGACACCTTCCACCACCACCTGGCGGGCGAAGACCTGTTTTTTCCGGAGCTGACCGGCCTGATCCACATTTCCGGGGTGGAAGACACCGCCTTGAGCCCGAACCAAATGCGCGACGGCCACCGTGTGTTGGTGGGCGCTGCCGACCGCTTGGCCAATGCCGCACAAATTCGCCGCCTGCTCGACGCTGGCTACCGTGGTTACGCCTCATACGAACCGTTCGCAGAAGAAATTGCTGCAGCCAACGACATTGAACAACGTCTGCGTGACAGCATGGGCTATTTGCAGCAAGCCGTGGCGGCCTGAACCGCAAGGCACTTGAAAGCCCAGCCGTGAACACGCCCCCCAAGGCAGCGGCTGGCCGCAAAAAGCTCAGCGCCCGTTTTGTTGACATTGCCCAACAGGCAGAAGTGAGCGTGGCCACGGTGAACCGTGTGCTCAACGATCACGGGGGTGTATCGCCCAAAACCCGTGACAAAGTGCTGCGGGCCGCCAAAGCGCTGGCGGTGCCCCGGTTGTTACCGGCAGCGCACCGCGGCCTCACCCGTTTTGACGTGGTTCTGGCCAGCAACCGAACGCCGTTTTTTCAGCGCCTGAATGTGGCCCTGCAGCGTTGGAGCCAAATGCTGGACCAACGCATCGTCATACACCGCCACGAGTTTCAACCCGAACAAATTGCAGCCACCGCTCAATTCATTGCGCAGCCGCCGCACCAGCGCAACGGCCTGGTATTGGCCGTTCATGACACGCCCGACATTCGCCACGCCGTGCAGCGCGTGATCGCCCAAGGCGTGCCCGTGGTCACCTTGATGAGCGATATCAGCGATGTGGAACGGCTGCACTACGCGGGCATAGACAACTTCATGGCGGGGCGCAGCGCCGGGCATTTCATGGGCCGGCTGGCCCGCACGCCCGGGCGCGTGGCCGTGCTGACCAATGACCTGAGTTTTCGGGCGCACCGCGACCGCACCGGTGGTTTTTTGGCGGCCATGGCGCAACACCATCCACACCTGCAGTGTTTGCCCATTGATTCGTGCCAAGACGACCCGGTTCGTGTGCAAGCGGTGGTTTCGAGGGCGTTGCGCGCGCCTTCCAGCGACCCGCTGGTGGGCATTTACCACAGTGGCGCCGGGTCACTGGGCATTGCGCACGCCCTGCGCACAGGAGGGGCTCGCCCGGTGTGGATTGGCCACGAACTCACCGACGAACACCGCGACTTGATTCAGCAAAACGTTTTGGATCTTGTGATCGACCAAAACCCGGATGGCCAAGTCATGTCGGCCATGCAACACCTGCTGCACGCCAACCGCTGGCTGGACCAGCGCCCCATCTCGCGCCCCAACGAATTCAGGCTCTTTTTTATGGAAAATTTGCCCACCCGGCCCTACCTGGCCCCAGACGCCGACACCGGCGTGGTGGGTTGGTAAGGCAGCTCCAGTTCGTACGCCAACGCAATGAACAAACTTTGCGCCAAGCCCATGCTGGCGGTGAGCGAGCGAAACCCAAAAGTGGAGTTGTCCTGCACCAGCAATGTGGCCTGGGCATTGCGGGCCAAGGGGCTCATGCGGCTGTCCGTCAGGGCAATAAGCCCTGCCCCGCGTTCTTGCGCGGCCGCCACGCACGCCATGGTTTCCTCTGCATAGGGCGCAAACGAAATGGCAATCATCACATCGCCCGAGCGCACCGAACGCATTTGCCCCAAGTGCATGCTGCCCATGGACGACACCAGGCAAACCCGCTTGTCGGTGTGTTGCAAGGCGTAGTCCAGGTAAACCGCCACCGGAAAAGACCGCCGGGAAGCCACCACCCAAATGCAGTCCGTGGCCGAAAGCATCTCCACCGCCTTTTTGAAGCTGGGCCCATGCAAACTGTTTTGCAACTCCTGCATGCCCGCCAAGCTGCCCGACAAAAACTCGTGTGCAATTTCAACGCTGGACAAACTGCCCGAACCGGAATCGATGATGTCGCGAATGCGCGACTTGTAGTTGCGGCTGGGCGCCAACTGACGGGTCAAACCCTCGCGAAACAAGGCCTGCATCTCGGAAAACCCCGAAAAACCAAAGTGCTTGGCAAATCGGACCACCGCTGAAGGCTGCACCCCACATTGGGTGGCCACCTCCTGAATCCCATCCAAACCAATGTGATCGCGGTGTTGCTCCACGTAATGCGCAATCACCTTGAGTTGCTTGCTCAAACCGTCGTACTCGGCCGAAATGCGTTTGATCAACTGATCAACGGTGAGCTTGCCGGTTTTTGCTGAAGTCATGGTGGGTCCGTGCGTTGAACGCAAAAAGGAAATTTTTTTCTATTGAATAAATTAATGCAAAATGTTTTGCACTTTGTCTCTTGTGTTTTTATACTGCACTTTCTGCAAGAAACCAGATAACTTCGAGGATTTTCATATGGATGGGTCAATCGTGATCGTGGGCGCCGGCCACGGCGGCGGTCGGGTGTCGCAAGTGTTGCGCGAATGTGGCTGGACCGGTCACATCGACCTCGTTGGCAACGAAGCCCACCCGCCTTACGAACGCCCACCGTTGTCCAAAGAAGTGCTGACCGGGCACAAACAGCCCCACAACTGCTATTTGTCGCCCACGCCCGACGCAGACCCCTTGCTGCGCCGGCACGTGGCTGCGGCCACCGGCCTGAACACCCAAACGCGCACCCTTGAATTGGACAACGGCACCGTCTTGCCTTACCGCGCCTTGTTGCTGGCAACCGGTGGGCAGCCGCGCAGCCTGCAGGTGCCGGGGGCGGATTTGCCCGGTGTGATGGCATTGCGCACCCTGGACGACGCCCAACGCCTGCAACCCCACTTGGGCGCGGGCAAGCAATTGCTGGTGGTGGGGGGGGGCTTTATAGGTTTGGAGGTAGCGGCTTCAGCCAGGCAAAGCCACGCCGAGGTGATATTGGTTGAAGGCGGGCCGCGTCTCATGGGGCGCGCCGTTCCGGCCGAGGTGGCCGAACAGGCGCTTGATCTGCACCGGGCCCGCGGCGTGGACGTGCGCTTGGGCGTGGTACCTGCCCGGTTTGACCCCGCAGGCCAACGCATTTTGGTGACCTTGACCGACGGAAGCACTTTCAACGTGGACGCGGTGGTGGTTGGCATTGGCATAGAACCCGCCACACACCTGGCCAAAGAAGCGGGCCTCAAGGTTGGCCGGGGAATCGTGGTGGACGCAGAACTGCGCACCAGCGACCCGCATGTCTGGGCCATTGGCGATGTGGCGGAATTTCCCAGTGCGGTTTCGGGCCAGCACATCCGACAAGAAACCTGGCTGAACGCCGAAACCCAGGCCCGGGTGGCGGCCACCAACATGGTCGGCGGGCACCACCCTTACCGGCAATGCCCGTGGTTTTGGTCCGATCAATACGACTGCCAGCTGCAGGTCACTGGCGAGCCCCAGTTGGGTGCGCAAACCGTTGTGCGCCCACTGGCCGAAGGCGACTTTCTGGCGTTTTACCTGGATGCGGGTGACCGTTTGGTTGGCATGAGCGGCTGGGGCCAAACCTCGCGTGTCAGCAAAGAATTCAAACTCGCGCGCACGCTGGTTGAACGGGGCGTGGTGGCCAGCCCGCAGGCATTGGCCAACCCAGACACCAAGCTCAAAAGCCTGCTCAGCGGGAGTTGATAGCGTCCAGGAAGCGTGCCAGCTCTTCCTGCGCCACCCCCACTTCGTGTTGCGCCTCGGGGTAGGCGCCCGAAGCAACGTCTTGCTGGTATTCCGTAAACGCAGCCACTCGCTCTTGTTGCAGCCGCTGGTATTCGGCTGCAAAGTTGCGGTACACCTTGGCATGGCGCGGCACATGGCCTGTGTTGGAACCCAACACATCGCTGGCAAAAAGGTACTGGGCGTCGCAACCGGCGCCCGCGCCCATGGAAATCATGATCAAGCCGGTGCGCTCCGAAATGGCGCGGGCCACTGCCGAGGGAACCACCTCGATTTCGGCGGCAAACGCGCCCGCTGCCTCCAGCGCCTTGACCTGGTTCCACACCAGCATTGCGGTGTCAAAGGTTTTGCCAACGGCCTTGAACCCTCCCGTCCAAGTGCACTGCGACGGAATCAAACCGCTGTGCCCACAGACCGGGATGCCTTCATCGCGCAAACGCCTGACGATGGACATGCTGGCGGCACAATAAACCGCATCACCACCCGCCTTGATGGCCTTGAAAGCAGCCCGAAGGTACTCTTCAGCGGTCACAAAATCGCCGTACTCCAGACCGGGCACCGCAAACACGGTGGGGGCCGCCTCGCGGAAGGCGGGCGTCAACAGCGCTGGCGGCACCGACACCATGTCAATTCCAGCCTGCTGGGCCGCTTGGGCTTCGTCCAGCGTCTCGACGCGAAGCATGGACAATTGCCTTTTGCCTTTGAGTGCGCGCAAATCTGCAATGGTGGGGCGGCTGGATTTTTTCATGACGTCTCCTGTGTTGAGAAAATTTTTTCTATTGTAGACTTTTAATGAAATTTTTGGTGCAATACATGCACTACTCTTGGAGACAACTTTCATGTCAAACACCACTTACGTGCTGACCCTGTCCTGCCCCGACCAACCCGGCATTGTGCATGGCGTTACTGGCCTGTTGTTCGAGCTGGGCGGCAACATCGAAGAAGCCGCGCAATTCAACGACCAAGGCACGGGGCTGTTCTTCATGCGGGTGCAGTTTCAGTGCCAGCGCACCTCGCAAGCCGACATTGACAACGCCTTGCAACAATTGGCTGCGCAGTGGCGCATGACCGTTGAATTGCACCAGGCCACGCACCGCATGCCCACGGTCATCATGGTCAGCCAGCATGGGCATTGCCTGAACGACTTGCTGTTCCGCTGGAAGAGCGGCCTGCTGCCCGTGAACATCAAGGCGATTGTGAGCAACCACCGCGATTTTTACCAACTGGCGGCCAGCCACAACGTCCCTTTCCACCACATTCCGGTCACTGCGGCCACCAAGCCAGAGGCAGAAGCCCGCCAACTCGACATCATTCGCGAAGAGGGCGCTGAATTGGTGATTTTGGCGCGCTACATGCAGGTGTTGTCAGACCCCATGTGCCGCGCCCTGAGCGGCCGCGCCATCAACATACACCACAGCTTTTTGCCCAGCTTCAAGGGGGCCAAACCCTACTACCAGGCGCACGACCGCGGGGTGAAGCTGATAGGCGCCACAGCTCACTACGTGACCGCCGATCTGGACGAAGGCCCCATCATTGAACAAGACGTGGCCCGTGCAGACCACAGCATGACGGCCGAGCACCTGACGGCCATTGGCCGCGACACCGAAAGCGCTGTTCTGGCACGCGCTGTTAAGTGGCACGGCGAGCACCGTGTGTTGCTCAACGGACACCGGACGGTGGTCTTCAAATGAGTGGGGCGCCCTCCATCGGACCGAAGCTGCCAATAGGCATCAACATCGATGGGGTGCTGGAACACGATGGGTTGACCACACCGCATGCAGCCACACGATTCGCCTGGATTCAACACAGCGGCGCTTTTGACTACATCGAGAAAAACATAGACCCAACGGAGGACTTTCGCCCTTACTTTGACTTGGTACAGCGTTACGGCATCCCGATCGGCGTGTTCGGCGGCATATTTTGTGCAGGCCAAGATGAGGCCGTGATGCACTGGGGTTTGCGCACCGCCCGCAAGCTGGGCGCACGGGTTTTCAACATGCAGCTTTACAGCCGGCATGCCAACGGCCAAGCCATACGCAATGAACAGGTGGCCGACTGGTTTATGGACGCCCTGGACCGCGGCGCAGCCTCTGACTGCCAGCCAACACTTGAAGTGCATGTTGACATGTGGAGCGAGCAGTTCCGCCGCGTAGAAGAGGTGGCCAACCTTTTGGCGCAGCGCGGGGCGCCTCTGTTCATCACACTGGACCACTCGCATCTGATCTTCAAGATCGGCCTGGCCCAGGAATTGGCGGCCAGCGGTTTGGCGGAGCAACCCGAGGGCGGCCGCCTGCAGCTGGAGCCCGGGCATGCCACCACGTTTTACGACATCTGGCTCAAAGAAGGCTGGGTGGCGCATGCCCACACCCGAAGCGTGGCGCCCGGTGTGCCGTGCAACCGGGCCATGAACCGTCGTCGCGGTCTGCAAGGTAGGGCGATCCAATACCCCTTGATCGAACCCCCGCCAGGCACTTTCCACCAACCGTGGCGGGCGCAAGAACTGAACCCCTGGAAGCAGGCGGTGCGCGAGTTGCTGGCCCACATGCGCCAGCACCCAGAACGCACGCCGCAGCAGATCAGCTGCGAATTCATACCGTTTCCGGACTATGGGGGCGGGGGGCGGTACTCGGTGTGGGACAACAACATCGCCTGCGCCCATTGGCTGCGCAGCGAATGGGAAGCGCTGCAACCATGAAAACCGTTTTGTGCTTCGGAGACTCCAACACGCACGGCACCGTGCCCATGCAGCACCTGGACGACACCAGGCGCTTCCCGCCCGAGGTGCGCTGGCCGGGGGTTTTGCAGAGCTGTTTGGGGGCGGGGTGGCAGGTTATAGAAGAGGGCTTGCCTGGGCGCACCATCGCCCGTGACGACCCGGTCGAGGGCGAAGACCGCAACGCGCTGCGGTACTTGCCGGCTTGCCTGCAAACCCACCGACCCTTGGATGCGATTGTGTTCATGTTGGGCACCAACGATCTCAAGGCCCGTTTTGGCGCTTCTGCAGACGCCATTGCCCAAGGGGCGCACGCCTTAATAGACACCGTGGAACGCAACAACATGCCTGGACAAGACCGGCCCAAGGTGTTGCTGGTGTGCCCACCCGCCATTGGCGAACGCGGGTGCCTGGCCGCCATGTTTTCGGGGGGTGAAGCCCGGGGCCTGGGCTTGGCAAAGTCTATGGCAGCGGTGGCGCAACAACGCCATGCCTGGTTTTTGGACGGCGGGCAACATGCCTGCACCGATGCTGTTGACGGCATCCACCTGACAGCTGACAGCCACCGCGCCTTGGGGCAGGCCGTGGCCCACATGCTGCTGAGCCGCTTTTGATGACCCCACAGCGGCGCTGTTGGCCGCTGTTCGGGGTCTGTGGGATCAGGCGTAGCTCTCGATTTCGGCTTCCAGCTCGGCCATTGCCTCGCCACCCGCCATCAAATCGGTGATTTCTTCGCGCGTTTTTTCGCCTTTGCGGAAGTCGGCCGCCTTGGTGCCGCGAATCAAGACCGCAAAATGGTCTCCCACCGTCATGGCATGCACCACGTTGTGGGTGATGAATATCACCGCAATCCCCTTGCGTCGTGCCTGCAACACAATGCGCAGCACGTGCGCGGCCTCTTTTACGCCCAGGGCCGCCGTGGGTTCATCCAAAATCAGAACGCGGGCGCCGAAGTGCACGGCGCGAGCGATGGCCAGGGCCTGACGCTCACCCCCGGACAGTCCGCCCACCAGGCGGTCACCGTCGTCAATGCGGGTAATGCCAAACTCCCGCACGGCCTGCACGGCCACCGCGTTCGCGGTCTTGCGGTCGTACATCTTGAACGGGCCAAAACCCTTGGTGGGTTCGGCGCCCACAAAAAAGCAGCGGCCAATGCTCATCAAAGGAAAGGTGCCCCCAAACTGGTGAACGGTGGCAATGCCCAAATCGCTGGCGTCGCGGGGATTCTCCAAGTCTACGGGTGCACCGTCTACCTCAAACACACCCGAGCTGGGCTTGTGCACGCCAGAGAGAATCTTGATCAATGTGGATTTGCCCGCGCCGTTGTCGCCCAGCAGGCACAAGACCTCGCCCGCCTTCACCTCCAACGAAATGTTGTGAAGCACATCGATCGGTCCAAACGACTTGTTAACGCCTTCAAGTTTGAGAATAGGCTTTTTCATTTCTGTGCCTTGGTTTTTGGACGGGATGAGTAGGACAGCGCCATTTTGCGGAAGGTGTTGTTCATCAGCACCGCTGCCAACAGCAGCACCCCAATGATCAGACTGGCCCAGTTGGCGTCGAAAGGGGTGTAGTAAATGCCCTGGTTGACGATCGAGAAGGTGAGCGTGCCCAAAACAATGCCAACCACCGAGCCGTAACCGCCGGTCAATATCACGCCCCCCACCACCACCGCGATGATGGAATTGAAAATAAACGACTGCCCGCCCGACACTTGGGCGCTGTTGTACAAAATGGCCTGGCACATGCCCACAAACGCAGAGCAAAAGCCACTGGACATGAACAGCGCCACGTTGAGTTTGTCGGTGGGAATGCCGGCGTTGCGGGCGCTGACTTTGTCGCCCCCCAACGCGAAAATCCAGTTGCCGTATTTGGAGAAACTGAGCAAATAGCCGACCAGCACAATGGCGAGTGCCCACCAAAACAGCACCACCTCAAACTTGCCGTTCACAAAGTCACCAAAAATGGCCTTGGTCAGGTCGTCGGTTTTGAGCGCAACGCTGGTGCTGCCCGTCAAGATCACCGACATGCCCAAGGTGAAGCCAGCAACCGCAAACAAGGTGGCCAACGTAACAATAAAAGAAGGCAAATCGGTGCGTATCACCAAATAGCCATTGATAAATCCCACGGCCAGCCCCAAAGCAAGGGCTGCAGCCATGCCCACCGGCGCTGGCATACCGTAGTAGCCGGTCACTATGGCCATGGTCATGGAGCTGGCGGGTATCACGCTCCCCACCGACAGATCCAGGTGGCCTGCAATCATGAGCAAACCCACGGGCAAGGCAATGATGCCCAGTTCAGCGGCCACGTTGAGCCAGCTGGCCGCTCCGCTGGCCGAGGTGAACGATTGGCCACCAAAAACAGAAAAAAATCCAAACACCAAGACCAGGCCAATAAACGAACCTGTTTCGGGGCGGCGCAGAAGGTTGCCCAGCGCTGATGTTATCGAACCACTGCCCGCATCAGGCCTTGCACCCACGGCTGGGGTCGTCGTCGTTGTGTTCATAGTCTCGTGTCTGCCGGGGGCAGCATGCGTGTGTGTTGCTGTCACGGAATTTCGAATAAAGGTCCCCGGACCTGGCCACCCAGGCAAGCTCGTGGCCGGGTCGCGGGGAAGGCTCGATCAGCGAGCGCCTGCAGCTGCGCCAGCCAAAGTGGCGGCTACGTTGGTGGCGTCGACGATGCCAGGGCCGGTCAGCACGGGTGCTGTAGGCAGCTTCAGGCCGTACTGCACGTAACCGTTGAGCAGCGATACCGCCAGGTAACCCTGCAGGTAGGGTTGCTGGTCAATACAGAACAGCTGGGTGCCGTCCTTGATGCGCTGCAGGTTGGCGGGGTCCATGTCAAAGGTGCCCAGCTTGACCTTGCCCGTCAGACCCGCCTGGTTGATACCGGTGGCTGCTGCGGTCGCGTCATCGGAACCGATGGTGATCACGCCATCAATGGTTTTGTCACGTTCCAGTGCCGCTTTCACAGCCTGTGCGGTTGCGGTGGCGTTGCTTTTGGCCGAGGCTGGCAAAGGCAACTGTTTGGCGGAGCCACCGCTTTTCTTCATGCCGTCAATCACGCCCTTGCAACGGGCCTCGGTGTTGGTGGCACCTGGCAGGCTGTTAACGCACAACACGTTCTTCACGCCCTTGTTGCCAAAGTATTCACCACCGCCCACGCCAGCGGTGTACTCATCGCTGCCAATGTAGTTTTGGGCGCCCAAGCGCTTGGCCGCCTCCATGCCCCCTGCGTTGTAAATGATGAGCGGAACACCTGCGGCCACCACTTCCTTGAATGCGGCATCCATGGCTTCTGGAACCCAATCCGGGCCCACGATGGCGTCAGGCTTTTGGCTCAGCGCGGTGCGAATCAACTTGGCTGCGTCGGCGCCCAGGTTGTCGTAGTTTTGTGGGCCCAGCCAAGTGACCGAACCACCGGCCGCCTTGACCACTTGACCTGCTTCATCGGCGCCTTTTTTCACGCGGGACCAAAACGGGTCGTTGGCCATGCCACCCACCACGTAAATTTTGGGGCCGGCTGCCAGCGCGACCGTGGCGCTGGCCACCAGAGTGGCGGCCACTGCGGCCAGTTTCAGCGTTTTCAATGCGAATTTCATGTGTGCTCCTCTTGTGTCAAATCAAAGGGTTGGTGTGGGAAGCAATTGCCTGCTTCCCCCGTTACGCCTGGGGGCGTTTTGGGCGCGGCTTGATGGGGCCGTGTCCTGTTGTTCAAACCAGTGGTCACCCTGCCTCGTGGGCGTGGCCACCACCGGTGGTCGGTCGGTTGTTAACCCACCTCCTTTCGCGCGTTCATGCGTTTGAGTTTTTCTTCGTAGCGGGCTTGCATCAGGCGGTCACCTTCTTTGGTGCCGTTGTGCCAAGTGCCCAGCCATTTGTCCAACGGCACAAATCCGTCGCCGCCGAAGTTCACATCAAAGTACTTGTGGTGCAGGTAGTGGGTGTAGGCGTGGCTGTCGACCGCCACATCACCTGAAACTTCCAATTTTTCAAAGCCCAGGTGGCCGTTGATGGCGCCAAAGCCCGCTGCATGCAACTGGAACATGGCCACCAAGGGGTTGGACGGAATGACCAAGTGCCACAGGGCCACCGAGTGGTACAAAAACGCTTCCAGCGGGTGCATGCTCAGCGAGGACCACGGGGTCGGGTTCACCGAGTTGTGGTGAATCGAGTGAACCCACTTGTACATCCACTTCCAATGTATGGCGCGGTGAATCACGTAGAAATGAACTTCGTGGATCGCGGGCGTCAGCAGCATCAACACCACCAAATACACCGGGTGCTCTTCCCAGCTGACGGTGGTTGCCCAACCGTTGGCAAAACACCAGAGAAAAATGACCTGCACCACGGTCCACAGCGGTATTGATATGAGAAAGCTGCGCAGGAAGTTGTCGATGTTCTGGCTCTTGAACCAAAACACGTCAGACGGTTGATCGGCCGGAAACTTGTGGTGGTACTTGAAGCGGATGCCTTGGGCCTTGCGGCTGTACAAACGCCTCTCAAAAAAACCGTAAAACACAAAGCAGGCAGCCCAATTCACCGCCAACAAATACAAGGGCCAAGACCAGCTCAACACCTTCAGGGTCTCTTGGTCCGGCACGACGAAATACCACCACAACAGGGCCGTGGTCAGGTGAATCAAATTCCACGGCCACAACAGCCCGGGCAGCCACTTCAACACCTTGAGTGGCTGGGGTGGCCACGCCCAAAAGGGGGCAATTTCCCGGGGTGCATTGGGCGTGAAGTCGCCGCGCTTGTTGTGTACACCGAACTGCGTATCGTCCATGACAGCTTTTGAATCCTAGAAAAATGGGCCAGAGCCCCAAGCCAGCCCAGTACAAGAACAAGGGTTTTCGCAACCGGGTGCAAAACTGTAGCATGCACGACAAATCGAATCGCTCAGTGTTTACCCTCGTTATTTACTCCAAACATGGACCATTAACCGGTTAAAAAGGCACTCAATGATCAAAATGTTGCAAAAAATCTCTCTGAGTTCATCATCAGAACATCAAAGTCATTGCAGGCGTTTCCATTCCAACCTTGCTGCCGAAAATATTTTTCCAATACATTGCACCCGGTAGCATATTTAAGTACACTGGGCAGCCACAAAAGCAACACGCTGTTTTTTTCGGGACAACCTCAACACCTCACACCATGTCTGACCAATTCACACTGGCCGCTTGCGCGGAAATGCTTTGGGCCGATCGGCCCATGTCTTGGCGCCTCAGCCGCCTCACAGAAATGGGTTTTCAAGTCGGGATCTGGAACTGGCAGGCGCATGACTTGTCGATGCTGGCGTCTTCGGGCGCGCACTTTTCGTCCATGACCGGCTACCTGCGAGGGCGCCTGGCTGACGACGAAGGCGCCGATGAGCTGCTGCGCACCGCGCGCGAATCGATCGAGGTGGGCAAACGCCTGCGGGTAGACCGGCTCAACTTGCATGGCACGGGCCTGGGCGACCGGGGTTTGCCGGTTACCCCTTGCGAGGTGGTCACGGGCGCCATGTGGCTCAAGGCCCGCGACACCCTGAACCGGGTGGCCGACCTGGCGGAGGCCCACGGCGTGACTTTCATGATCGAGAACCTCAACCTGCCGGTGGACCACCCCGGTGTGCCTTTCGCTCTGGCGCAAGACACCCTGGCACTGGTGTCTTCCATCAACCGCCCTGGCCTCAAGCTCAATTTGGACCTGTACCACGCCCAAATCGGCGAGGGCAACCTGGTTCAGCTGTGCGAGCAGTGTTTGCCCTGGATCGGCGAAATCCAGGTGGCCGATGTGCCGGGCCGCATGGAGCCCGGTACAGGCGAAGTCAATTACGCCGGTGTTGCAAGAGCGCTGCACCGCATGGGCTACCGTGGCGCCGTCTGCATGGAGGCCTTCGCCTCGGGCGAGCCCGAAGCCGCCCTGGAAGCGTTCCGCGCTGCTTTTACCGTCCAAGCCTAAAGGTCTGAAATGAACCCCTCTCCACGCCGCCCCACCGTTGCCGACATGCGCGCCCTCAAGGGCAAACGCAAAATTTCGATGCTTTACGTGACCACCCCAGACGAGGCCGCCGCTGCCGACGCCGCCGGAGTGGACATGCTGTCGATTGAAGGGCGTTTTTTCTCACCGGAGATGCGCGCGGCCGCTGGTCGTTGCTTCGTTCAAGTCGGCCTGCCTTACGGTCCTTTTGGCCAACTGATCACGGCCGAAGACTACCTGCGCGAATCCTTCAAATTCATGGCCATAGGGGGCGACTGCTTTTACTGCGCCGCCAGCCTGGCCATTCAGAAGCGCTTGTGCGATGAGGCGGTTCCGGTGGTGGCCCACGTGGGGCTGATTCCCTCCCAATGCACCTGGACCGGCGGGTTCAAAGCGGTGGGCAAAACGGCCGTCAGCGCGATGGCCGTTTGGGAGCACGTCAAGCGGCTCGAAGCCATCGGCGTTTTTGGTGCCGAGCTGGAAGTGGTACCCGACCGGGTTGCCGAAGTCATCTCACGAAACACCTCGGTTCTGATGCTGGGGATGGGCGCTGGCGCGGGTGCCGACGCACAGTACCTGTTTGCAGAAGACGTGCTCGGCCACACCAGCGGCCACAAGCCGCGCCACGCCAAAACCTACCGCAACTTTGCGCCGGAATTTGCACGCCTGCAAAACGAGCGTGTGTCTGCGTTCAAAGAATTTGTGGCAGATGTGAACACCGGCGGCTACCCCGCCGCGGAACACGTGGTGCCGATTGCTGACGCTGAATTCGAGCAATTCATGAACCAATTTGGCGCCTGAACCGCCACCTGCTTTACCCCTCAACCCTTGCTATCCCGATCAACGGGATTGATTTTTCCTGGAGCATATTCATGATCAAAGTTGGACTTTTGGGCGCTGGCCGCATTGGCAATGTACACGCCAAAAGCATTGTGGCCCACGCCGGTTGCCAATTGGTAGCGGTGTCGGACGTCAACTTGGCGGCCGCCGAGAAACTGGCCGCCGCCTACGGTGCTGCCGCCAAAACCTCCCAAGAAATCGTGGCCGACCCGTCCATTGATGCGGTGTTGATCGCCACATCAACAGACACCCACGCCGATTTGATAGAAGCAGCGGCCAAGGCGGGCAAAGCAGTGCTGTGCGAAAAACCGGTCGATCTGAGCCTGGAGCGTGCACTGGCGTGCAATGAGGCCGTGTCCAAGCTGGGCCGCCCGGTGATGATCGGCTTCAACCGCCGCTTTGACCCCAACTTTGCCGCACTCAAACAGTCCTACGACAACGGCGACATCGGCAAAGGCGAGTTGCTGTCCATCACATCATTCGACCCCGCGCCGCCTCCGGTGGCGTACATCAACGTTTCGGGTGGGTTGTTCCGCGACATGGCCATCCATGACTTTGACATGGCCTGCTGGATCTTTGGTGCCGCCCCGGTGGCCGTGACCGCCATCGGTTCCAGCATCGTGGACCCCGCCATTGGCGCCGCTGGCGATGTGGACACTGCCGTCATCACACTGCACTACGCCGATGGCCGCTTGGCCGTCATCAAAAACAGCCGCCGCGCGGTTTACGGTTACGACCAACGCATTGAATTGCTGGGCTCCACGGGCCTGCTGCAAGCGGGCAACGTGCTGGAAAACACGGTCAACAAAATCACGACCGCAGGTGCCACCAGCGCCAAACCAGAATACTTCTTCCTGGAACGCTACATGAAAGCCTACGAAGCCGAATGGCGCGCATTTGTGGGCGCCGTCGAAACGGGCGGTCAATACCCTGTCACGTTGCAAGACGGCGTCAATGCCTTGGCCGTGGCCGAAGCCGCCACCTTGTCCTGGAAAACCGGCCAAACGGTGCGTTTGGAAAACGGCCGCCCAGTCGCATCGGCCTGAGTCAACCCAGCGCGAGCCAAGCCGATCAGGTCACACGCCGATGCGACGATCTCAAGACCAGAGAGCCCGGTGCCATCACCGAATGCGCCGGCGTGACCTCGGGTGCCAGCACCAACTTGATCGCTTGACCCACCAAGTACTCAATGGGTTGACGAAAGGTGGTGAGCTCGTAACTGGGGGACGACGCCAATTCAATGTCGTCAAAACCCACCACGGCCACCTTGTTGCGGGCATTGCCAGCCACCAGAGCGTCCATGGCGCCGATGGCCAAAATGTCGTTCTCGCAAAACAGGGCCTCCATGCGGCCCTCCCGGGGGGTGGCCTCCAGGTAGCGCTGGAGTGCGGCCATGCCATGTTCGCGCCGGTAGTGCTGGGACTCCAGCACCACCGTCAGCGGCACACCCATTTCGGCCAAACGGTCCCGAAACCCCTCCATACGGCGCAGTTCGGTGCGCACAGACATGGGGCCGGCCATGTACCCAATGCGCCGGTAGCCTTGCGCCAGGAAAAGATCGGCAATCTCAGCCCCAGCGGCATAGCCATCTGTGCTGACAAACGGGATGTTGGCCAGGCCGCTGTTGCGCATGATGACCACCAGCGGAATGTGCTTGATGCGCTGAGCCAGCTCAATCAACTCATGCTTGAGCGTGGTCCCCAAAAACATGATGCCGTCCACCTGCAATTGTTCGGCCAATTGCAGGGCCGTGGCGTGGCTGTTCTCAGCGCTTACATTGAGCAACAGCGTGTTCAAGCCATGCGCCTGCAGCTGCAAAGTGGCTTCGTTCAAAGAGCAAAGCTGGTTGGGGTTGCCCAGTTCATCCACCACCACAGCAATCAGCCCGGTGCTGCGTGTGGTCAGGCTGCGTGCCAGCAAATTGGGCAAATACCCCATTTCGGCCGCCAGCTGGCGCACCCGGTCTCGCACTTCGGGGGCGATGGAAGCGCCCTCGGTGAATGCGCGCGACACCGTCCATTTGGAGACGCCCGCCTTCTCGGCAACATCACGGGCGGTGACCTTTTTGACATCGCGACCGCGGTGAGGTCTTGGGACAGTATCAGACATGTTCAGCGATCAAGTTTGAGCGATGGCGTTGCGACCCGAATTCGCAACCGGTTGCAACGTATTAAAGCACACGCCATCGCATGAAAAACCCCGCCACTGTCACCCTTGCCCCGGCCCAGGTTTTGGGTGGCATTTTCGCTTCTTGGGCACTGGCCTCCCGGCAGGCGTTTGCGCAACCGCATTGTTTCACCGAGCCGATTGACATGCAACAGCCCCCCGCAGACCGAGCGAGCGAGTTGCTTCGGCAACTGCAAGCCGACGCCCACAACCTGTCGCCCGCACTCCGGCGGGTGGCCCACTTTTGCATTGCGCATGCTCACCAGTTGCACCAAATGCGCATACAGGAAGTGGCGCAAGCATGCCAAACCATTCCCGCTGCGGTTGTGCGACTGGCGCAAAGGTACGGTTTGACCGGGTTTCGCGAACTCAAGCTCGCATTTTTGCCTGTTTTTCGCCCGCCGCCGTTGGCGCCCGACATGGCCCCCCCTGCAAGCGCAGAACCGCAGCGGCAAGTCATTTCACAAATGGCGCATTTGGCCGAGGCTTTGTTCCAGGCCCAGGCCGACGTTTTGCACCCTGATTTTGCGCAAACCACCGACGCCATACGGGACGCGGCCTCGATCAAGTTGGTTCGCCCCTTGCCCGAACAAATGCCGGTGTTTGACTACCTGAAACAAGGGTTTGCTCGGTGTGATGTGGCCGTGCAAGTGGTCGATCAGATGTTGCCCCTGCCCAATGAGCTGTGGCTGTTGTTCCCCAGCAGCCATGCGCCCGACTTGAAATACCGAAAAAGGTTGGGCAACTGGATCCAACGCCCCGACGAGCTGCAATGCCTGAGAAGCCAGGCCGCAGCCTCCTCGGTCAGATACGAGTTGCTGGGTTCTTTTGCCTCTGGCAACGCCGTGCAGCACCCGCTCAGGGCCATCGCATTTTGCGACGCACTTTGCAAAGCCCTCTCAGAACCCTGACACCTGCTTTTTGTTCAACCTACTTCTGCAGTTTAGCCATGAGCCAATGGATTGAAACCGTCTCTTTTGGAGACGTTGACGACGAAGACGTGACCCGCTTTGACCACCAGGCCCGGACGTTTGCCATTTACCGGGTTGACGACCAAACCTATGCCACCGACGGCCTGTGCACCCATGAAAACGTGCACCTGTGCGACGGGTTGGTGATGGAGCACGTGATTGAATGCCCCAAGCACAACGGCCGCTTTGACATAAGAGATGGCCGCCCCTTGGGCGCACCGGTTTGCGTGGCCCTGAAAACCTACAAAACCAAGGTAGAAAACGGCAAGATTTTCATTGAAATCTGAAAATTGCCCCTGCTGTTCTGGTTCTAGGTCAAATCTGCAGCGCAACGTGCAGGGGCACGTCCTGACTGCCCAAATTCATCAGGAATCCTGGCAAGCCCACCAAATCAATGGCGGTGCTGGCCAACACGCCTTCAATGTCCCAGACCGGGCCGAGCTCATATTTGGGGTCATCAAACACGGGCACCTCGACACTTGCCTCCGCCTTGAGAAACTCCAAAACATGCTCTAACGACAGCACCAACGACAGGTCTGAATAAAAGTTCACGTCTGGGGTCAGCGTCAAATCAAATTCGAGCTGGCCATCTTGGTCGGCGTCGTGGCTGCTGGCATTGTGGATGTCAAAGTCGTCGTTCAAATTGAAGGTTTTTTGGTAGCCGTCTTCAAATTCGACGAACCCACGCAATTCGCCAAAACTCATGCCGAAACTTTGTCCCACCCCCATCCAACCCGTGATTTCGTAATTCATCAAATCGGCCCCCACCGTGACCGGGCCAAATTCTGCCTCCACGCCAAAGGGGTTCGCGGGCAGCCCCAACAGTCGGGTGATCAATGCGTCCACATCTGCCTTGATGCCCAGAAAATTGGCGTCGCCAGACGACACCAGGTAATCCAGAACACCGTCGGCATTGCCATCTACAGCTTCGCTTTCGGTCTCAATGACCGGTATGGCGGCAACCAAAGACACGCCATCGGTCAGCTCCCATTCCGCCTCCGAATCACCCTGCAGGCCCATGAGGTTGAGCGAATCACCGTCAAATTCAAGAATGTTGGGCGACGCGTTCAAAGTGGGCAGGTTCAGGGTGGTTGAGCCGCCAAAGTCAAACCCCGGAATACCGGGTATGGCTGGGATGATGGTTTCTCCAGCCACCTTGACCGCCGGCGTGCCCGGAGTGCCGGGAATATGCACCTCAGCACCGAAGTTGAGCCACCCGCTGATTTGCGTGACCAGATCCAGGGTGTACGTCAGCAGTGGGCTCACGGTTGAAAAGCTGGCCCCTCCCACATCAACCGTCTGGTTGGTTTCAAACCTCAACCAATCAGTGGCCTTGTTGTAGAGCGTGTTCACATCCACCGAGTAGGGCACTTCTGCATCCACCTCACCTGCGGTGGCGTACAAGGTGGATTGCAAACCCAGTTTGTAGTCCAAGTTCCAGGAAGCAGAGAACGTGCTGCCCACGCTGCTCGCGGTATTGCCCTCTACCCCAATAAAGCGGTCGTCTTGGAAACTGTAGGCACCGCCGCGACTCCACATGTTCTGGTCGGTGGCTTCAAAGGTTTCTTGGTGGTTTTGGGCGGTGTAGTCGTACCTCACCGGGGTGGTGGCAACGGCGGTTTGTTCGTCGCCATTGGACGTTTCTTTGGAAACAGCGGTGATGCCCAAATCGAATGCGGTGTCCGCATGGGCCGGCAAGGTGATCACAAAATCGTGCACCACTTGATCGGGTTCATCGCTGGGATTGAAGACCATCGTCGAAACAACAACCCCATTGGGCACACCCGACAATTCAATGCGATCGATGTATTCGGAGCTGTCTGCGTCTGTTTGTGAGGTGCTAACCCGCACGATCAGCTGGTTGACGAACGCGCCCTCCAGGATTTCGTAGCTCAAGCCGGGCACATCGGCCACGGCCGTGATGTTCACATTGACATGGGCAAAATCGGTGCCGCCGTTGTTGTCGCTGATGGCGTAATAAAAGTCGTCCGCCCCACTGTAGTCTTCAAACGGGGTGTACAAAACCGCGTCGCCCACCAAGGTATCGGCGTCGGCGCCGTCAACAATCTCCACGGTACCGTGGCTGACACCCGCCAAATCGGTGATCTGCAGGGTGTCGCCGTCGGCGTCGGTGTCGTTGGCCAACACCTGAAAGACCGTGCCTGCTGGAACGGTGGATGGGGCCTCCAGACCGGCTTGCCCGTCTTCAAACAGGTGGTAGCTGTCGTCAACCGCGTCGGGGGCGGCGGGTGCCAGCGTTACCAGTTTTGAAGAATCGCTCCTGGGGCCACCAGGCTTGCCAACACCCGTCAAGCGGGCACCGAACTCCACATGGGCAATGTCGTCCAAGGTCAGCGGCATATCGGGGTTGGAAAGCACGAAAGTGGTGGATTGAATGCCACCCTTGCCCAAGCCTTGTGTGCCAAATTCAACGCCCACATCAAACGGGCTGGCAGCGCCGTGCATGTTGGCGCCGTTGCCCAAGTCGATGACTTGGTCGGTATCAAAGTCGGTCACATCCCGCCCTAAGGCCGCGAGGCCGGCGAGTTTGGGCGCCGAGTTGAAGTCAAAAAACAAGCCCCGCAAATCGGCGGCTTGGGTGGCCGAACCCAAAACGCTGACGGTGAAGGAAATTGCACCATCCACTTCCACGGCTTTGACCTGCACACCGGGCGACTTGCCTGTGCCGGGCAGGGTGAAAACAATGCTGCGGGTAAAGTTGAATGCCATAACGGGCTCCAAGTTGAGAACGAATGATCGGGAGCTTTCAGGCACTTCTGTGAGGTTGCTCCGCGACATTGGGCTGCAACCTGGCTGTCTTTGCTGGGCAAAGATCCTGGGCTTTCCGAACCCGCTTCGCAACGGGAGTGGCGGCCAAAATGATAAAACTTGACAGCCGGCTTGTCAATGCTCGCAACAGGCGGTCGCTTCATCCAAAGGTCATAGGGGCGCCCGCCTGGCCCGCCTTTACAGCGCAATCTGCACTTGCCCGTCAACCACACGTGCCGCATAGGTCTTGAGGTTGACGCACACCGGCGCCCCCAGGGCGCGGCCGTCACGAATGTCAAAGCGGCCGTTGTGCTTGGGGCACTCAATCACATGCTCCATCACCAGGCCGTCGGCCAGATGGATTTTCTCGTGGGTGCACAAGCCGTCGGTCGCGTACACCTTGTCGTCGTAGCGGTATATGGCATAGGTGTGACCACCGTGGTCAAAACGCATCACGTCTTCGTCGTCGATGTCGCTCAGCTGGCAAACGTCTGTCCATTGGCTCATGAGAGGCTCCTGTTGCGTGGGGGCAAGCGGCTCACGCCGCCTGCATGGGTTGATTCGGCACCAGCGGGCGCACCGCGTGGTGATTGGGGTTTTTGACCTGGCGCAGCACCGCAGGAATGATTTCGGCGTAGGCCTGAAAAGTGTTTTGGTAGGGCGGTGGGCAGTCGGCCTTGATGGCTTCGTGCAGCTTGGGCAAGGCGTGGTAGGGCACCATGGGGAACATGTGGTGCTCGACGTGGTAGTTCATGTTCCAGTACAGAAAGCGCAGCACCGGGTTCATGTAAACGGTGCGGCAGTTTTGGCGGTGGTCGGTCACGTTTTCGGGCAAACCGGCGTGCTGCGTGAAGCCGGTGTAGTTGTACAACCAGGCCCCCAACATGCCGGGCAACAGGCCGACCAGCAGCACAGGCAGCCAGCTTTGGTAGGCCAGTGCAGCGCCTATGACCACGGCGTACACCAGCACCCACACGCGGGCTTCGCGCACCAGCTTGGGCCACTCCATTTCGGGCACAAAGGTTTTTTCGTCGTCGCTGATGGAGCCGAGCGCGTTGCGCAACACAGCCATCAATTCTTTGGGGCCGTTTTTGATGGCAAAAACATTGAGCAGCGTGCTGAACAAATCGGTGGGCACCGGCACGGCAATTTCGGGGTCCCGGCCGGTGACCAGGGTGTCGGTGTGGTGGCGGGTGTGGCTCCAGCGCCATTTGGTGGGGCGGCGCAACACCTGGAAGCAAGCAAACTGGTAGAGCAGGTCGTTCATCCAGCGGGTTTTGAAGGCGGTGCCATGGCCGGCTTCGTGCCAGCGGCTGTCGGCTGGGCTGCAGTACAGGGTGGCGTACACAAAATAGGCGGCAAACAGCCCGCCCGCATTCCAGCCAGCGGTCCAACCGTACACAAACAGGGCACCGGTGCCCAAAATCAGGGCGTACCACAGCAAAGTGTCACGGACGGCGTGTACGTCGTCGCGCTGCATCAGGCCTTTCATCACGGGGCGGCTTACCGGGCACTTGTACCACTCGGCGTTGACCAGGCCGGCCACCAAAGCGCGCTCGCCTGCGCCTCCAATCAATTGGTAATCGGCGCGGGTGCGTGGCGGCTGGGCATTCGAAGGCGCGGTTGTCATGGGTTGGGCTCCGGGTTGGTTTCTGCGCATCATAGAGATTCGAAAAACTTTTCCAATGTTTTTGCATCAAATTGCATCAAAACACATCAAACACCATGTTTAAAAAATTGCATTTATTGCAAAATCTGCGCCATGAAACCCAAAATCACGATTCAGGCAATCGCCTTGGCGGCGGGCGTTAGCACGGCCACCGTCGACCGCGTGCTCAACAGCCGATTGCCGGTGCGCGAAGGCACGGCCTTGCGTGTGATTGAAGCGGCCGAACAGCTGGGTTACCACGCCGTGCACGTGATGCGCCAACGCCTGCCACAGCGCACGGGGTGGTACACCTTGGGGTTTTGCTTGCAAAAAAGCCAGTCGCCTTTCTACCAGGCCATGGCCGCAGCCCTGCGGGAAGCTGCGCAACAAACCAGCAGCGCGCGGTGCACATTGCATGTGGCATTCATGGATTCATTTGAGCCCGGCGCCATTGCCGAACAGGTGGTGGCCATGGGGCAGCGCTGTGACGCGGTGGCGGCGGTGGCCGTGGATCACCCCCACGTCAGCGCCGCGGTGGAGCAGTTGCACGACCAAGGCAAACCGCTGCTGGCCTTGTTGTCGGACCTGAGCGCAGAGCACCGCCGGGGCTATGTGGGCGTGGACAACCACAAGCGTGGCCGCACGGCGGCCTGGGCCATCCACCGGCTTTCACGCCGGGCGGGCAAGGTGGCGGTGCTGGTGGGCAGCCACCGCTACCTGGGGCAAGAAGTCAACGAAATGGCTTTTCGGTCGGCGCTGCGGGAAAAGGCCGAGCCGCTGGATGTGTTGGACGCCCGCATCAACCTGGAAGACGACGAGGTGACCTACGAAGTCACCCTGGACCTGCTGGCCCGGCACCCAGACCTGGTGGGCATTTACTCGATCGCGGGCAGCGTGAAGGGCGTGGTGCGCGCGCTGACCGAGGCCGGACGCGCTGGCCAGGTGGTTGTGGTGTGCCACGAACTCACCCCCGACCACCGCCGGGCCTTGGTCAACGGCGCGGTGGACCTGGTGATACGAACCCCGCTGGCGCTGTTCGCGCAAACCGCAATTCAAACCCTGCTGCGGAGCTTGCAAACCGAAGCGCCCCCTGCCTTCGGGCAACCGTTTGTGCTGCCTTTTGAGCTTTGCACGAGCGAGAATGTGTGAGGGCGGCTCGGGCCGTTATGCACGCAGCAACTTCAGGCGCGGCGCTTTTTGTTGCGGTACTGGTCGGCAACCACCGCGGCCACAATGATCGCGCCTTTGACCATTTCCTGGTAGTAAGCGTCGATGCGGATGAAGGTGAAGCCTGAGGTCATGACACCCAGAATCAGCACCCCGATGACCGTTCCGGTGATGCGGCCCTTGCCACCGACCAGCGAAGTGCCACCGATCACCACCGCGGCAATGGCGTCCAATTCGTACATCACCCCCATGCCCGACTGGCCCGAAATGGCGCGCGCGGCCGTCACGGTACCGGCAATACCGGCCAGCAAACCCGCAATGGTGTAGATGTAAATGAGGTGGCGGTTGACGTTGATGCCCGACACGATGGCGGCCTGGCGGTTGGCGCCAATGGCGTACGTGACCTTGCCAAAACGGGTGTAGCGCAGGACCACGTGAAAAATGACCGCCAGCACCAGGAAGATGAACACCGGAATCGCGCCAGAGCCCACCCAGGCAAAGTCGTCGGTCAACATGGACACCGGCATGCCGCCTGTGAACCATTTGGCAAAACCGCGGGCGGCCACCATGGTGCCCAACGTGGCAATGAACGGCGGAATCATGGTGTAGGCGATCAACGAACCGTTGAGCAAGCCTATCAGCAGGCCTGTGATGGCCCCCGCCAAAATCGGCCAAATCATGGGCAAATCGGTCAGGGCGGGGAACACGGCGCGCGGAAAGTCCGACACCTGCGCCAAGCTGGCCGACACCACCGCCGCTGCGGCCACCACCGACCCCGAAGACAAATCAATGCCGCTGGTGATGATCACCAGGTTCACCCCCACGGCAATGATGCCGATCACCGCCATTTGCAGAATGATGATCTGCAAACGGTCGAGGTTGAACAAAAAGCTCTGGTCGTTGAAGTACCAGCCCAGCGCCTCGAACAGCAAACCTATGCCCAAGAGCACCAGAAAAATGCTGGCCTCGGCCGGGAACTTGAACTTGGAAGATGAAGATAGTGACATGGTGGGGTTCACAGAAGTGCTGCTCATGGTTTGACTCCGGGGTTCACTTGGCGGCCAGATCCATGATGCTGACTTGGTCAGCCTCGCTGCGATCTAAGATGCCCGTGATGCGCCCTTCGTGCATCACCGCGATGCGGTCGCTCATGCCCAATACCTCGGGCATTTCAGAAGAAATCATCAAAATGGCCACGCCCTGACCCGCCAGCTCGGACACCAGGCGGTGGATTTCGGCCTTGGCGCCCACGTCAATGCCGCGGGTGGGTTCGTCCAGTATCAAAATGCTGGGGTTGGTGAGCAACCATCGCCCCACCAGCACTTTTTGCTGGTTCCCACCCGACAGGTTCTGGATGATTTCCTGCATGTCGGGGGTTTTCACGCGCAGGCGCTGCGCCATGGCAATGCAGTCCTTGGCCAGTTCGCTGCTCTGTACAAAACCCAGCTTGTTGACATAGCGGTTGTTCAACACCGCCAGGTCCATGTTTTCCTGGATGTCCAGGCACAGAAAGCAGCCTGTTTCTTTGCGGTCTTCGGTCAAAAAAGCCATGCCAGCGGCCATGGCCTTGGACGGGTTGCCGATAACCATTTCCTGGCCACGTACCGAAATGGTGCCGCTGGTGGCCGGTGTCACGCCAAACAAGGTCTCGGCCACATTGGAGCGGCCCGAGCCCACCAAGCCCGCCAGACCCAGAATCTCGCCAGCACGAATGTCAAACGACACATCGTGGAACACGCCTTCCAGCGTGAGGTTTTTCACCGACAGCACCACGTCGCCGATCGGCACGGTTTCTTTCGGGAACATTTGGGTGATTTCGCGGCCCACCATCATCTTGATGATGTCGTCGCGGGTCACGTCGGTGGAAGCACAGGTGGCGATGTATTGGCCGTCGCGGAACACCGAAAACTCGTCGGCAATCTCAAACAGCTCGTTCATCTTGTGCGTGATGTAGATGATGCCTTTGCCCTGCTCACGCAAACTGCGGATGATTTTGAACAGGTGGGCCACCTCCTTTTCGGTCAACGCCGAGGTGGGCTCGTCCATGATCAGCACATCGGAGTTCCACGACACCGCCTTGGCGATCTCCACCATCTGGCGGTTGGCCACCGACAGGTCTTGCACCTCGGCCAGCGGGTCAATGTCGATGTTCAGGCGCTGGAACAGCTCCTGGGTTTTGTGCTTGAGTTCGTGGTGGTCCACAAAACCCAGGCGGGTTTTGGGCTCGCGCGTGATCCAGACGTTCTCGGCCACCGTCATGTGCGGCATCAGGTTGAGTTCCTGGTGGATCATGGCGATGCCCTGGCCCAAGGCGTCGATCGGCGACTTGAGCGTGATCGGCTGGCCGTTGAGCAGAATCTGGCCTTTGTCGGGGGTGTATATGCCCGAGATGATTTTCATCAGGGTGGACTTGCCCGCCCCGTTTTCACCCATCAAGGCGTGCACGGTGCCCGCTTTCAGGCGAAAAGACACATTGTCCAGCGCCACCACGCCGGGAAACGCTTTGCGTATACCGCTGATTTCCAGCAACGGCGGGGCCGCAGGCGTGGGTGCTGCCTGTACCGGTCGCTCCTGTGTGGCTGTGTCTGTCATCCAATGCGCTCCGCTGGGGCTAAGTCGTTAAGAAAAAAACGGGGCACCCCGTACAGGGTGCCCCGCATGCCTGCGTATCAGTTTTTGCCTGCGTACTTGCTCAGGTTGGCGGGGGTCACCAACTCAAAAGGCACGTTCACAAAGCGCTCAACCGGCTGCTTCTTGATCAGCTTCAAGGCAGCGTCAACAGCGCCAGAACCCTGACCCGCAGCGTTCTGGAACACGGTCACTTTCAAGTCGCCGGCCTTCATGGAAGCCAAAGCATCGGGGGTGGCGTCAATGCCAGCCACGATGGAAGCGGGGGTCCACTTCTTGGCGGCCTTCAGTGCATTGATCGCGCCCAGGGCCATTTCGTCGTTGTTGGCGATGATGGCGTCAAATTTCACGCCAGAAGACAACCAGTTGGTGGTGATGTCCTGGGCCTTGGTGCGGTCCCAGGCGCCTTCACGCTTGTCCACAATCTTCATGCCCGAGCATTCTTTGGTGGCGACCACTTCTTCGATGTCCTTGGTGCGGGTGCGGGCAGCTTCGTTGGAGAGTTCGCCCATCAGCACCAGGATCTGGCCCTTGCCTTTGAGCAGGCGGCAGACTTCCTGGGTTTCCAGGGTGCCGGACACTTTTTCGTCAGACGCCACGAAGGCCACGCCTTTGGGCAGCTTGTCAAAGTCAACCGGCTTGCGGTTCACGTACACCAGGGGAATGCCGGCATCGGCCACCATTTTGGTGATTTTCGGGGTGGCATCGGTGTCCACGGGGTTCACAATGATCGCGTCGTATTTTTGCGCAATCATGTTCTGGATTTGGCTGAGCTGCTTGCCCACGTCGTTACCCGCATCTTCCACTTGAACGGTGGCGCCGGCTTTTTTGCCTGCATCCAGGGTACCGTTTTTCAGAATGGTCAAAAAGGTGTCGAGTTGCGCCATGGCCAGACCCACTTTTTGCGCCTGAGCAGCCAAAGGCGACAACAGGGTGGCGGATACAGCAGCAGCAACGAGCAGTTTTTTCATGAAAAGTCTCCGAGGTTGATAGAGTGGTTTTGCCGACACCGCTTGGCGGTAGGAAGCCTTGCGCCGGGTAAACCAGCCTGGGACTTGGCAGGAACGAACTATACGCATTTCTGGATAATTTTGAAAATTTTTTTCTAAGTGATTACCACTAGGGCAATTTTTTTCTTTAGACTTTAGACTTCTCCGGCCTGCGTGTATTTCCGCGCCTTCAACTGCGCGCAACACCCTTTTTTAACCAGACAACTGGGCCCCTCGCTAGACCATGACAACGATAAGCAAACTGCAATTTCCACCGGGCCGGGCCTATGACCTTGCTTGCCTGGGCCGCCTTGCTGTGGATATGTACGCCCAACAGTTTGGCAGCCACCTGGAAGACACCCGCAGCATGGCCATGTACCTGGGGGGCAGCTCGGCCAACCTGGCCTTTG
>JBDKEX010000112.1:0-6253 GCA_039798985.1 Pseudomonadota bacterium
TTTTATGCCCCCGATGGCGAGCAATCGGGTTTGCTTGCACGTGCCCAAGAAATCGAAAACTTGGAAAAACAGCTGCGCGCTCAAACATTGCGCCAAGAGCAGGCCCGCACTCTATTGAACCGGTCCGAGGCTGCGCACCAAGAGGCTGTGCAGCGGTTGGGGCAAACCCGTCGCGAGGCGGCTGAATCCCAGTCGCAGGTGCACCGTTTGCAGGTGGAGGTGTTGCGTCTGGCGCAGTTGGTGGAGCAAAGCCGAGCCCGCAGCGCGCAAATCGACCAGGATTTGTCCGATTTGGACGAACAAATCAACACGGTTCAGGAACGGTGCGCAACCGCGGAAGGTCGTTTTGAAGAGTTGGACATGCAGCTGGCCGACGGCCAAGAACGTCACGCCCAGCTCGAGGATGTCACCCTGGACGCCGAGCGCAGGCTGAGCCAGGCACGCGACCAATTGCGAACGCTGGAGCGTCAGGCCCAGGAAGCCAGTTTTTCGGAACGGGCCTTGCAAGCCCGCAAAGCAGAGCTGCAACGCAGCATTGAAACCGCGCAGCAGCAAAACCGCGCTTTGGCAGACGAATTCCGTCGGGCCGAACAAGAGTTGGCCCGCCTGAGCGACGCTGCTGCCCAAGGGGGTTTACAAGATGCGCTGGACCTGAAATTGCAACGTGAGCAGCAGCTCGGCGCACGCCGCAGCCACTACGACGACTTGACCACCAAGCTGCGCGCCAGCGACGAACGCCGCCTGCTGTTGGAGCGCGAATTGGAGCCGCTGCGCCACCGCATCACAGAATTCCAGCTCAAAGAGCAGGCGGCGCGGCTTGGCCTGGAGCAATACGCGCAATTCTTGCAAGAGGCCGGCGCCGATGTGCAGGTCTTGGCCCAAGGCATAGAGGCCGATTCGGTCAAACTGCAGGGTTTGCAAAGCGAAATTGACCGATGTCAACGTGAAATTGCGGCCTTGGGGGCGGTCAATATGGCGGCGCTGCAAGAGTTGGGCATTGCCCGCGAACGCAAGCAATTTTTGGACGCCCAGTCCAACGATTTGCAAGAAGCCATGCAAACCTTGGAAGATGCCATCAAGAAAATCGATGGCGAAACCCGTGACTTGCTGGGCAGCACTTTTGAAACGGTCAACGGCCATTTTGGGCGCATGTTCCCCGAGCTGTTTGGGGGCGGTCAGGCCCGCCTCATCATGACGGGCGATGAAATCCTGGACGCGGGGGTGCAGGTGCTGGCGCAACCCCCGGGCAAAAAGAACCAAACCATCCACTTGTTGTCGGGCGGCGAAAAGGCGCTCACCGCCATTGCCTTGGTTTTTGCCATTTTCCAGCTCAACCCCGCACCGTTTTGTTTGCTGGACGAGGTGGATGCCCCGCTCGACGACGCCAACACCGAACGTTATGCCAAACTGGTGTCCAACATGAGCGGCGAGACGCAGTTTTTGTTCATCAGCCACAACAAAATTGCCATGGAAATGGCCAAACAGCTGATTGGCGTGACCATGCAGGAACAGGGCGTTTCCCGTATCGTGGCGGTGGACATGGAAGCCGCCAACGGAATGATGGAGTCCCATTGAGGCAGGTACAAGATGAATGAATTGCAAGTTGGATTGCTGGGTTTGGGCGTGGTGCTGATTGGTGGCGTTTGGGCATACAACCAGTGGGCGGCGCGGCGCAGTGCCCCGATGCGCTCTGACCTGCGCCCGGTGGCTGCCGACGAGCCCGAAGCGGTCAGCCCGGGCCATGCCGCCCTGTTTGAACGCAATGAGCCGGTGCTGCATTTCTCGTCTTCTGAAACCTCGCCTGAATCTTTGCTGGGCACTTCGGCATTCCCTGCGCGCGGGCAGGTGCTGGACGCTTTGATCGATGCCATAGCACCTGTGAGCTTGGAGCAGGTGGTCTCGGGTGATGCGGTGTTGGCTGCTATGCCTCGCTCCCGGCGGGTGGGCTCCAAACCCTTGAGCGTGGAGGGTTTGCACACCGTAACCCTCTCATGGGAGGTGCCCCGGGCGGGTGAGCGTTACAGAGAATTGCAAATTGGGGTTCAGTTGGCCAACCGCGCAGGGGCGCTGAACGAAATCGAATTTTCCGAGTTTGTGATGAAGGCGCAAGCGTTTGCCGATGCCTTGTCGGCCACGCCCGATTTCCCTGACATGATGGAAGAAGTGGCGCGTGCCCGTGAGCTGGACCAATTTGCCAGCGCCCACGATGCCCTGCTGGGTTTTACGGTGCGGGCCTCACGTGCGGCCTGGAGCCCTGGTTACCTGGCACAACATGCGGCTCAACTGGGTTTGGTGGCTGGGGCCCTGCCGGGCCGCATGGTGTTGCCGAGCAGCGAACCGGGCAGTGCGCCGGTGCTGGTGCTGCAATACGAAACCCAAGCGGCCTTGGCGGAGGACCCGGAGCAAAGCGCCCTGCGCGAATTCAACCTGGTGCTGGACGTGGCACAAGTGGCACGCAGTGAACGGCCCTTTGTGAATTTGCGACAAGTTGCTCTGGCTTTGGCCGAAAAAATGGAAGGTGTGGTCACCGACGACATGGGCAATCCGTTGTCGCGCGACGCCATGGACGCCATTGGAGCAGATTTGGAAGTGCTTTACGATGCTCTGGAAGCCAGAGATTTTGCGGCGGGCTCCGTGTTGGCCCGCCGTCTGTTTTCTTGAACCGGTCGCTCAGGGCGGGTCAGTCTTCGCCCAGAAACCCACCGTCCTTGAAAGCGGCAACCGTGGCTTCGGCCGCCAATGGCAGCTCTTTGATGGCCGCCTCCACCGCGGCGGTGTCACCTGCCAAGGCTTGTTTTTCGATCACAGCAGCCAAACGCGCCATTTCGGAAGCGCCCATGTTGGCAGAGCTGCCTTTCAAGCCATGCGCCAGCTTGCACAGCCGAGGCATATCGCCTTGTCCGTAACACTCCAAAACCGACTGAATTTCTCCCGGCAAAGTATCGACGTACAAGCCGGTAATACCGTACAGATCCTCCCCGAGCATCTCCTTCAGGCCGCCCAGAGTTTCAGAGTCAATCAGGTTCATAGATTCGCTTTTGCCGTTTTTTAAGCTTCTGAATGATAACCTTTTTCCTGTTTTTTGATACTCTCAGCGGCATTCAAATCGATGGAACTGCGTCGCAGCCACACACGATGGGTCCAGTGTGGGTAAACTGCCGACTTTTTAGGGGTTGCAAGTGACGGACACACGGGGCGAGGTCGAGTGGCAGAAGCAGGTGATTCGTTTGAGGCAGCTGTTGCACCACCACGCCCACTGCTACTACGTGTTGGACGCACCCGAAGTTCCGGACGTCCTTTACGACCAATGGTTCAAGGAGCTGCAAGCGCTGGAGCTTGAGCACCCCGACTGCGTGACTGCCGATTCGCCCACTCAGCGCGTGGGGGGCAGGGTGCTCGACGGTTTTGCGGCGGTTCGCCACAGGGTGCCTATGTTGAGCATACGCACCGAAACCGATACCGAGCCCAGTGGCGCTGTGGCTTTTGACGCCCGGGTGCGCAAGGAGCTAGAGTTGGCGCCAGAAGCCCCCGCCGTGGAATACGTGGCGGAGCCCAAGTTTGACGGTTTGGCGATCAGTCTCCGCTACGAACACGGCACATTGGTGCAAGCTGCCACCCGAGGCGATGGCGAAACCGGCGAGGACGTTACGCAAAACATCCGCACCATCGGGCAAATTCCGTTGCAGTTGCGCGGTTCAGCCCCCGCTGTGTTGGAGGTGCGCGGCGAGGTCTACATGAAGCTGGCCGATTTCGCCCGCTTGAACGAGCGCCAACGCGAGCGCATAGCAGCGGGTGCAAAGGGCGAAAAAACCTTTGTCAACCCCCGAAATGGGGCAGCGGGCGCCGTGCGTCAGCTGGACCCTGCAATTGCGGCACAGCGTCCCTTGAGTTTTTATGCTTATGGCCTGGGCGACTACAGCACCGAATTGCGCTTTGCCTCCCACTGGGAGGTTTTGCTGGCCTTGGAAGCTTGGGGTTTTCCGGTGTCAGAAATGGCCCGACGCTGCCAGGGTGCCGACGAATTGGTGGCCTTTCACCAACAATTGGGCTTGAAACGCGACCAACTGCCTTTTGATATCGATGGCGTGGTTTACAAAGTCAACAGCCTGGAGCGTCAACGCGCTCTCGGTTTCGTGACCCGCGAACCCCGCTGGGCCGTGGCCCACAAGTACCCGGCACAAGAACAAATCACCACCGTGTTGGCCATTGATGTGCAGGTGGGCCGCACCGGCAAGCTCACACCGGTGGCCAAACTGGCGCCGGTGTTTGTGGGCGGCGTTACCGTGACCAACGCCACCTTGCACAACGAAGACGAAGTGCAGCGCAAAGACGTGCGCGTGGGCGACCAGGTCATAGTGCGCAGAGCCGGCGACGTGATTCCCGAGGTGGTGGCCGTGGTGAACGGAGATTTGCACGCCCAGGCCGCGAGGGGCGACGGATTTGTGATGCCACTCCAGTGCCCGATTTGTGGCAGCAGCGTTCAGCGAGAACCCGGCGAGGTGGACCACCGCTGCACCGGGGGTCTGTTTTGCAGCGCACAACGCAAAGAGGCGGTGTTGCACTACGCCCATCGCCGTGCCGTGGACATAGAAGGTTTGGGCGACAAACTGGTGGACCAGCTGGTGGATGCAGGTTGGGTCAAAACCCTGCCCGACCTTTACCACTGGACCCGGACCGGCCTGACCGCGCTTGACCGCATGGCAGAAAAGTCGGCCCAAAACGTGCTGGACGCCATCGAAAAATCCAAACAGACCACTTTGCCGCGCTTTCTTTTTGGTTTGGGTATTCGCCACGTGGGCGAGGCCACGGCCAAAGACTTGGCCCGGCATTTTGGCGGGCTGGACGCGGTGATGAACGCCAGCTGTGAAGACTACCTTCGCGTGCGCGACGTGGGCCCCGTGGTGGCCCAAAGCCTGCGGACATTTTTTGACCAAACACACAACCGCGAGGTGGTTGAGCAATTGCGGGCCTGTGGCGTTACCTGGACCGAAGGCGACGCACAAGTGCAAACCCCCCAAGTGCTCGCTGGCAAAACGCTGGTGTTAACCGGCACATTGCCCACTTTGTCACGCGACGAGGCAAAAGCAAAAATAGAGGCCGCTGGTGGCAAGGTGAGCGGATCCGTCAGCAAAAAAACCCATTGGGTGGTGGCGGGTGCAGAAGCTGGCAGCAAGCTGGACAAAGCCCAAGAGTTGGGCGTGCCGGTGCTCGATGAAGAGCAACTGCTGGCCCTGCTGGAAGGCGGCCCTATTTGAATTTGTAATGGTCGCGGTTGAGCACCGCGGCCACAGCGGTGACTTCTTCCGGGAACATTTGCATGTTCAGTGTTGAGTTGCACTGCTCCACCATGCCACGCAGCAACCCAGCGGTGTTGATGCGCCCCATGGGTTTGTAAATGGCCGAGCCATCGCCTCCCACCCTGTTGACGTGGCATTGGCTGCATTTGTTTTGCGCAATCAATTGCTCGCCCAACTTCAGGTCTGCGTCTTTGAAAATACCGGCGCCGTGAACCGGTAGCGCCGAAGCACCCACCAGCAACGCGGCCCAAGGTATCAAACTGATTCGCATGACAAACCCCTTCTGTTTGCTTAAGTGCGCCCGTCAAGAACCTCGAGCAATTCGGTTTCAATTTCGATTTGCTGGCGGTTGTAGTTCAACGCGGTACCGCTGATGAGGAACGTGTCTTCCACCCGTTCGCCAAGGGTGGTCACTTTTGCCAACTGCAAGCTTATCTGATGCTTGGCCAACACACGCGAAATGGCGTAAAGCAGGCCTACACGGTCGCTGGCCGACACACTCAGCAGCCACCTGTGCCCTTTGTCATCGGGCCGCAAGTCAACTCTGGGAATGATGGGGAAACTTTTCACTCGGCGAGACAAACGCCCCTTGCTGGGCACCGGCAGTGGCCCGCATTCCTCTATGGTGCGCAGCAGCTCGCTTTCCACCATGGCCAGCAGTTCGCGGTAGTGCTCCTGCAGCGAATGCGTGACCACCTGAAACGTGTCCAGCGCGTGCCCGTCTCGTGTGGTGTGTACCTTGGCATCCAAAATGCTAAAACCCGATTCGTCGAAGTAACCGCAAATACGCGCGAACAAGTCGGGTTGGTCTGCCGCATAAACCAGCACTTGCAGGCCCTCTCCTGTGGGGGAAATCCGAGCGCGTACCAACATGGGGTGGGGCGCATTGGGTTCTAGCAAGGCGAGCGGTTTGGAAAGTTGGCGGGTATGCCATTCAATTTCTTCTGCCGGATGAC
>JBDKEX010000113.1:0-2515 GCA_039798985.1 Pseudomonadota bacterium
CGTTGACCGATCTCCAGCTGTCGTTGTTGAGTTCTGCCCAGCTCACCACCGTGGTAGATGGAAGCACAGACACATTGCTGTTCGAGTTGGGCACAGATGTTACCAAGCTGTCGGCTACACAAGTGTCTGGTTTGGCTGCCAACATCACGGGTCTCGATGACGCGCAAATATCGGCGCTCACCTTGTCGCAAGTCAACGCCTTGTCTACAACCCAACTCAACGCCTTCACAACAACGCAGTTTGCCTTGCTGGATGTAACAGACTTGACCACGGCACAGGTGGCGGGGGTCACGCCTGCCCAGTTTGACGTTACGCAGGTTGCGGCCTTCACCGCTTCGCAGTTGCGTTCGATTACGCCTGCCAACTTGGCCACCTTCAGCAACGGACAGTTGGGAGCAATTGACGCTGCCTTGATACCGCAGCTGACCTTTGACCAGCTGGATGCTTTGAGCGAGGCACAAGTCGCAGAGTTGACAGCATACGACACCAACCTGTCTGCTGAACAAAAAGGTTTCTTGATGGACAAATATCCCGGGTCTACCACCCTTACTTTGACGTAACAGCTTCAAGGTTCTCTCATAAACTGGCAGGCATACCGTGGTATGCCTGCTTTTTTTTATGAACATCACAGAAACACTCACCAGAATTTGGAACCAACAATTGCCAGTAGGCGAGTTGTTGCAAACCGCCGATCAATGTGTTTCAGCCGGGCGCCCTGAACTTGCAGCGGTGTTGTACCACACCTGGCTGGGTCGCCACGAAACCCAGCTCAACCACCTGATTTTGTTCAACCATGGGGTGATTTTGTTCACCTTGGGCGACTACCGCGGGGCCAAACAAGCTTACGTTCAGGCCATTGCGCGGTGCCAAGAGCCGTTTCTTCAGCCGCGTTTTAACTTGGGTTTGGTGTACGAGAAGCTGGGGCAAAGTGAGCAGGCCCTTGCCCAGTGGTCTTGGATTGCCCAGCACGCAAAGGCTGACGACGCAGAAAGCCGCCCCATATTGCTGCTGGCCTTGAACAACATGGGCCGACACCTTGAAGAGCAAGGGCGTTATGCAGACGCCATGGCCGCATTGGTCAGCAGCCTGAAGGTGGAGCCCAAGCAACCCGACGTGGTGCACCACTTGGTGTTTGTCAGAGCCAAACAGTGCGAATGGCCCGTTTACAGCCCGGTGGAAGGTGTGGATGAGCGGTACATGAAACAGCACACCTCCGCGCTGGCCATGGTCAGCCTCTCCAGCGACCCTCAAGAGCAGCTGGAGGCGGCAAGGCGCTATGTGGAGAAGAAGGTGTTGCAAACGGCTCCCCGCCTTTCACCCAGGGAGCCCTACAAGCACGAGAAAATTCGCATTGCCTATTGTTCCTCGGACCTGTGCATGCACCCTGTGGCCATGCTGACGGTGGAGCTTTTTGAGCTGCACGATCGCGATCGGTTTGAGGTGTTTGTTTTTGATTGGAGCCGCGAAGACGGTTCAGCCCTGCGCCAACGCATCAAACAAGCAGCCGATCACTTTGTTCCAATCCAACAACTGAATGACGAAGATGCCGCAAAATTGATACGCCAGCACGAAATCGATGTGCTGATTGACCTGCAGGGTCAGACCCTTGGGGCCCGACCCAATATGCTGGCATACCGGCCAGCACGCGTGCAGGTGACCTATTTGGGGCTGCCGGCCACCACGGGTTTGCCCTCTGTTGATTACGTGATTGCTGACAAGTATTTGATTCCGCAGGATGCGCAACGTTTCTATTCAGAAATGGCCTTGTACCTGCCAGACGTGTACCAGTCCAGCGATCGGCAACGCGAGCACGCACCGGCGCAACCACGCAGTGCCTATGGCTTGCCAGAGCATGCGTTTGTGTTTTGTTGCTTCAACAACAACTACAAAATCACACCCGAGGTTTTTTCGACCTGGATGGACATATTGCAGGAGGTGCCCACCGGGGTGCTGTGGTTGCTCGCGGACAATGCCTGGGCCGAAGAAAACCTGCGGCGATCTGCGTTGGCCCGTGGGATTGATGACAGGCGCTTGGTGTTCACCCACCGTTCATTGCCCCAAGATTATTTGGCCAAGTATTTGGCGGCCGACCTGTTTTTGGATTGCTACCCGTTCAATGGGGGCACCACCGCCAATGACGCGTTGTGGATGGGAACGCCGGTGTTAACGCTTTCTGGCCAAACCTTCGCATCACGCATGGCCGGAGCCTTGCTCACAGCGGCTGGTTTGCCGGAATTGATCACCACCACGTTGGCCGATTACCAGGCTTTGGCAGTTGGGTTGGCCAATGATCCTCAGCGGTTTGCTGAAATCAAGCGCAAACTGGTTGAACAAAACAAAAACGGCGTCTTGTTTGACACGCCGCGTTTGGTGAAAAACTTGGAACAGTCGCTCTACGACTTGGCCCAACGCCACGATTGACAGGTGGGTAGTACCACCAGTTGGAAGTCAAGCGTGGGCGTGGGTCGCTGCGCCGCTCAAAGTCAAAGACACGCCTTTTGCTGATTCATGGGGC
>JBDKEX010000114.1:0-5554 GCA_039798985.1 Pseudomonadota bacterium
AGGCCGTAAAATCAAAGGTTCGCACGCAGCTTGCGTGCCCTCTAACTTTGGCCAGCTCGCTGCTGGCTCCGCTTCGGCCATGTTGACCTTTCAGCAAATCATCCTCAAATTGCAGCAGTACTGGGACGCCCAGGGCTGCGCCTTGCTCCAGCCCTACGACATGGAAGTGGGCGCGGGCACCAGCCACACCGCCACGTTTTTGCGCGCCATCGGCCCCGAGCCCTGGAAAGCCGCTTACGTGCAACCCAGCCGCCGCCCCAAAGACGGCCGTTACGGCGAAAACCCTAACCGCTTGCAGCACTACTACCAATACCAGGTGGTGTTGAAGCCCGCACCCAGCAACATCTTGGAGCTGTACCTGGGCAGTTTGGAAGCCCTGGGCTTCGACCTCAAGAAAAACGACATCCGTTTTGTGGAAGACGACTGGGAAAACCCCACGCTGGGCGCCTGGGGCCTGGGTTGGGAAGTCTGGCTCAACGGCATGGAGGTGACGCAGTTCACCTACTTCCAGCAGGTGGGCGGCATTGACTGCAAACCTGCCACGGGCGAGATCACCTATGGCCTGGAGCGCCTGGCCATGTACCTGCAGGGTGTGGACAATGTTTACAACCTGAAGTGGACCGACACGCTGAGCTATGGCGACGTGTACCACCAGAACGAGGTGGAGCAGTCCACCTACAACTTCGAGCACAGCGACGCCGACTTTTTGTTCGCCGCTTTCAATGCCCACGAAAAACAGGCCAAGCACCTGATGAGCGAAGGGGTTGCCCTGGCTTTGCCCGCTTATGAGCAGGTGCTCAAGTGCGCGCACAGTTTCAACCTGCTGGACGCGCGCGGTGCCATATCCGTGACCGAGCGTGCGGCCTACATAGGGCGCATCCGCAACTTGGCGCGTGCGGTGGCCCAAAGCTACTTCGAAAGCCGTGAACGGTTGGGTTTCCCCATGGCGCCGCGCGAGTGGGTGGCACAAATGGCATCTGCCTCCGACAAAAAAACAGCCTGAGCAGGAAGCCCAAAATGACAACCAAAAACCTTCTCGTTGAACTGTTTGTAGAAGAACTGCCGCCCAAGGCCTTGAAAAAGCTGGGCGAAGCGTTTGCGGGCACCTTGTTTGAACAGCTCAAGGCCCAGGGCCTGGCAGGTGCCGATTCGGTGGTTACCGCCTTCGCGTCCCCGCGTCGTTTGGCGGCGCATGTCAGCCACGTGTGGCTCAAGGCCGAAGACAAGGCGGTTCAGCAAAAACTGATGCCGGTGTCGGTGGGTTTGACGGCCGACGGCCAGGCCACCCCTGCTTTGGTGAAAAAGTTGCAAACGCTGGGCGCCGATGTATCGGACCCTGCGGCCGCTGTGGCCCAGTTGAAGCGCCTGGTCGATGGCAAGGCCGAAGCCTTGTTTTACGACAGCTTGGTGACAGGGGCCACACTGGACGCTGGCCTGCAAAAGGCGTTGGACGAAGCCATTCGCCTGCTGCCCATTCCCAAGGTCATGACCTACCAGCTGGAAACCGACTGCGAATTGCCCGGTTGGAGCAGCGTGCACTTTGTGCGCCCGGCACACGGCTTGGTGGCGCTGCATGGCGAGGCGGTGGTGCCGGTCAAGGCACTGGGGTTGACAGCCGGCAAAACCACCCGCGGGCACCGTTTTGAAGCGGCAACACCCGAGGTGGAAATCACCAACGCCGACGCCTACGCTCAAACCCTGCGCAACGACGGCGCCGTGATTGCCAGTTTCCACGAGCGCAAAAGCGAAATCGCACGTCAATTGGCTGCGGCTGCCGCGAAGGTGGGCAATGGGTGCCGCCCCATCGAAGACGACGCTTTGCTGGAGGAGGTCACCGCATTGGTGGAACGGCCAAACGTGCTGGTGTGCCAATTTGAAAAAGAGTTCTTGGGCGTACCGCAGGAATGCCTGATCCTGACCATGAAGGCCAACCAGAAGTACTTTCCGTTGTTGGACGCCCAGGGCAAGCTGACCCACCAGTTTTTGGTGGTCAGCAACATCAGCCCGGCCGATGCCAGTGCTGTGATCCAAGGCAATGAACGAGTGGTGCGCCCGCGCCTGGCCGATGCCAAGTTTTTCTTTGATCAAGACCGCAAGAAAACGCTGGAAAGCCGCGTGCCCGGCCTGGCCAAAGTGGTTTACCACAACAAATTGGGCACCCAAGGGGAACGCACCGAGCGCGTGCGCGCCATTGCCCACGGCATAGTGAACCAGTGGCGTTTGGCCACGGTGCCTTTTACTGTGGACCAAAAAGACCATTTCGACCTGCTGGACCACAAGGTGCAGCAAGCAGCCCTGTTGGCCAAGACCGACTTGCTGACCGATATGGTGGGCGAGTTCCCCGAACTGCAGGGCATCATGGGCGCGTATTACGCCCGCCATGAGGGTCTGCGCGACGGTGTGGCCATTGCCATTGAAGACCACTACAAACCCCGTTTTGCTGGCGACGCGCTGCCGCGCAACCACACCGGCACCGTGTTGGCCTTGGCCGACAAGCTCGAAACCTTGGTTGGCATGTTCGGCATTGGAAATTTGCCCACCGGCGACAAAGACCCCTTCGCGCTGCGCCGTCACGCCTTGGGCGTGCTTCGCATCCTCACCGAAAAACAGCTGCCGCTGGACCTGCCAGAGTTGCTCAGGGCCGCGGCCCAGCCTTTTGGCGGATTGATTGCCGACCCCAGCGCCGCGTTGCTGGACTTTATGCTCGACCGGCAGGCAGTGAGCCTGCGCGAGCAGGGCTACAGCGCACAAGAAGTGGATGCAGTGCTGGCCCTCAAGCCGGCCCGGTTGAGTGAGGTGGCGCAACGCTTGGCTGCCGTGCGTGCTTTTGCAGCCTTGCCCGAAGCGCCGGCGCTGGCTGCAGCCAACAAACGCGTGGGCAACATCCTCAAAAAGGCCGAGGGCGAAGTGACGCCAACCATCAACCCGACCCTGCTGCAAGAGGCCGCCGAATCTGCCTTGGCCCAGGCTTTGGATGCGGTAGCGCCGCAGGCCCAAGCTGCTTTTGACCGCGGCGACTACACCAGCAACTTGCAGCTGCTTGCAGCCCTGAAAGCACCGGTGGACGCGTTTTTTGACCAGGTCATGGTCAATGCAGACGACCCCGCACTCAAGGCGAACCGCTTGGGCTTGTTGGCCATGCTGCACCATGCCATGAACCGGGTGGCCGACCTGTCCCGCTTGGCAAGCTGATCCTGGCCAATCCCTGCAGCTTCACGACATGGCCCACCACCGCGAACACAAGCTCATCGTCTTGGACCGTGACGGTACCTTGAACATGGAGCCCGAAGACTACCTGCGCGCCCCGGAGGACTGGGTGCCTATGCCCGGTGCTTTGGAAGCCGTGGCCCGCTTGAACCAGGGGGGCTGGAAGGTGGTAATTGCCTCCAACCAGTCGGGTTTGGGGCGTGGTTTGTTCGATGTGGCCACACTCAACGGCGTGCATGCGCGCATGCACAAACTGTTGGCCGCGGTGGGCGGGCGGGTGGAGGCGGTTTTTTTCTGCCCCCACGCGCCAGAGGACGGGTGCGATTGCCGCAAGCCCGCCCCCGGTTTGTTCCAGCAAATCATGTCGCGCATGGGGGTGTTGCCGGCGCAGGTGCTTGCGGTCGGTGATTCGGTTCGAGACGCCCAAGCCGCCGCCGCCGCAGGCTGCGAAGCGCACCTGGTGTTGACCGGGCAGTCGGCCCAGCACCGGTTGGGTGGTTTTATTGAGGGTTTGCCCGAAGGCACCCGAATACACCTTGATTTGTCGGCTTTTGCCGATTTTGTGCTGGCGCGTGATGCGCAGAAAGCCCTCTGATGTCTGCTGTTCGCTCCTTCCTGCACTTGCTGTTCATGGGCGTCACCGTGGTGCCCTGGGCGCTCGCGGTGTTGCTTGCCGCCCCTTTTTTGAGTCGCACGCAGGTGTACTGGATGTGCACCGGTTGGTTGAAAACATCGGTTTGGGCCGGGCGTTGGATCCTGGGCATACGCAACCATGTGATCGGTTTTGAGAACCTGCCGGTGGGTAGCAAAGCGCCGGCGGTGCTTTTGGTCAAACACCAGTCCACCTGGGAAACCTTTTGCATGCCCGCGCTGATGCCCCACCCCTTGGCCTATGTGTTCAAAAAGGAGCTGCTTTATGTGCCCTTTTTTGGTTGGGCCATGAGCCGGATGGACATGATCCACATTGACCGATCCAAGCGGGCCCAGGCTTTTAACCGAGTGGTACAACAGGGGCAGCGTCTGCTGGACCAAGGAACCTGGGTCATCATGTTCCCGGAAGGGACCCGAATTGAACGGGGCCAGCAAGGCCAATACAAAAGCGGCGGCACCCGTCTGGCGGTGCAAACCGGAGCGCCCGTCATTCCGATTGCAGTGACTTCAGCCAAGTGCTGGCCCCGCAAGGCATTGATCAAGCATCCTGGGACTGTGGAATTTTCAATCGGCAAGCCGATACCGAGCCAAGGCCGAGACCCGGATGAGTTGATGCGCGAGGTGGAGGCCTGGATCGAGGCGGAAATGCGCCGCCTGGACCCGCAAGCCTACCCCACCGCCCCTTCGCATGTTCCTTCCGGCCACTGAGTTTGTGCGGTTTGGCTGTGCCTGGCGTGCAACTGGGATTGTTTGAAGCGACGGGTGCCCCCGTCGTCGCGCCTGAAGTTGAAAAGTTGGGGCGGGATGGCGGCGAGTTGCCCTTGGCGAAAGCACCGGTTTCCAGTCAATTGCATCACCCACGGGCCAACCGGCAGGTGCTGGTCGACGGGGTGAGCCTGGCTTTCGAGTTCAAACGCGGGCAACGCCGCACCATTGGCTTGACGTTGGGGCCTCTGGGCTTGAGCGTGCGCGCCCCCCGCTGGGCGCCTTTGTCCGAGGTGGACCGCTTTGTGCAAACCAAGGCACCGTGGGTGTTCAAGAAAATTCAGGAACTCCAAGCCCGCCAACTTGCGCTGCCGCGCGAACCGGTGTGGGCCCATGGTGCCGAGTTGATGTACCTGGGCCAACCCCTGCGCCTGGTTTTGGACCCCGCCCATGGATTTGCCGAAGCCGGGGCCAGTGTTCAGTCGGGTGAGCTGCGCCTGGCTTTGCCCCAATCGGCCTCGGCGGAGCGCGTGCGTGACACGGTGCAGGCATGGTTGATGCGGGAGGCCACCCGCGTTTTCACAGAGCGTTTGAACCACTTTGCACCGCAGTTGGGCGTGGTTTACCTGCGCATGCGCCTGTCCAGCGCGGCCACACGCTGGGGCAGCGCCAACGCCAGCGGCACCATCAGCCTGAATTGGCGTTTGGTGCATTTGGGCCAGGACATGATTGACTACGTGGTGGCCCATGAGCTGAGCCACCTTCGCCAAATGAACCACAGCCCCGAGTTTTGGGAGGTGGTGCACAGCGTCATGCCAGACTACGCGCACAGGCGCAAGGCGCTCAAGCAGGTCAAGCTGCCGCCATGAACACCGCTTGTCTGAGGTAAGCTAGGCCTTTTTGGTCGTCGTCTTTTCGCTTTTGTGCCACCTATGTCTGTCAGCGCCACCTACACCATCAGCGATTTGGCCAAGGAATTCGACCTGACCAC
>JBDKEX010000115.1:0-3980 GCA_039798985.1 Pseudomonadota bacterium
CCTTGATTTTGCGCGCCGCCAACCCGGCACGGCTGGCCTTGGTGCGTGCGCTGGTCGAAAAGCTGGACCGCCCGCACGCCGGCGGCAGCAACGGCAACATCCACGTGGTTTACCTCAAAAACGCCGACGCCACACAACTCGCAGCCACCCTGCGCGCAGCCATTGCTGCCGAAGCCACGGGCACCGGCAACACAGCGGTGGGCGCAATGGCCACGCCGGTGGCGGCGGCCACACCCCGCCCAGCCTTGGGCAGCGGGGGCGCCAACGCGCCGGTGGCCAATTCTGGCGCGCCGTCCACCGGCGGGCAAATCCAGGCCGATCCCGCCACCAACGCCCTCATCATCTCCGCCCCCGAACCCCAGTACCGGCAACTGCGCGCGGTCATAGACCAGCTCGACACCCGCCGCGCCCAAGTCTATGTAGAGAGCCTGATTGCAGAGGTCAACGCCGACAAAGCATCCGAATTTGGGGTGCAATGGCAGGGCGCACTGGGCCGCGCGGGCGACGGGCTGATTGGCCTGATGGGCACCAACTTTGGCTCAGCGGGCAGCAACATCATCAACCTGGCCGCACAGGGCGCGTCTGCCGTACTGCCGTCGGCCGGACTGAATGTAGGGCTGGCACCCCGCACCAACGGCACCTATGTGCTGGGCTTTTTGGCCCGGTTTTTGGAGCAAAACGGCGAAGGCAACATCCTGTCAACGCCCAACTTGCTGACGCTGGACAACGAAGAAGCCAAAATCGTCATCGGCCAAAACGTGCCCTTTGTGACCGGGCAGTACACCAACAACAACTCCAACAACGGCTCGGTCAACCCCTTTCAAACCATAGAACGCAAAGACGTGGGCCTGACTTTACGCGTCAAACCCCAAATCAGCGAAAACGGCACCGTCAAACTCGCCATCTTCCAAGAAGTCAGCAGCGTGGCCGCGTCTTCGGTCAATTCAGCCACCGGCCTCATCACCAACAAGCGCTCCATAGAGTCCAGCGTGTTGGTCAACGATGGCAACATTGTGGTGCTGGGCGGTTTGCTGCAAGACGAATACGGCGGCAATGAAGACAAAGTACCTGGCTTGGCCAACATTCCGATTTTTGGCAACCTGTTCAAAAGCGAAAAGCGCAGCCGCAAAAAAACCAACCTCATGGTGTTTTTGCGGCCGGTGGTGGTGCGCAACGCCAACCAAAGCGATGCGCTGGCGCTGGACCGATACGACCTGATGCGTGCTGCCCAAAACAACCAGCAACCCACCCCCAGCAGCGTCCACTCCATCAACGATGCCCCCGCCCTGCCCACACTGGACTTGAGCCAGCCCGGCTTGCCCTTGCAAAACCTGGTCAACAAACCTTGACAAGGGGCACCGCATGAGCCACACGCACCCTCTGCCCTACGCGTTTGCCCGCGAAAACCGCCTGCTGCTCGAGATTGAACACGGTGTGCCTGTGCTTTGGGTGCCCGAACCACCGGCACCAGGGGCCAACGACGCCCGCTTGCTCAGCGCCATTGGCGAAGTACAGCGCCGCCACGGCCCGTGCCGGCTGTACACCCAAAACAGCGAAACCTTGTCGCAACGCATCAGCGCGGTGTACGCCAACCAGGGCAAATCAAGCGCGGCAGCGGTGGTCAGCGAAGTCGAGTCCGACGCCGACCTCGGCCGCATGATGCAGGAGTTGCCCGCGATAGAAGACCTGCTCGAAACCGCTGACGACGCCCCCATCATCCGCATGCTCAACGCGCTGCTCACCCAGGCTGCGCGTGACGGCGCCAGCGACATCCACATCGAACCCTACGAGCGCCACTCCAGCGTCCGCTTCCGGGTCGATGGCACCCTGCGCGAGGTGGTGCAACCCAACCGCGCTTTGCACGCAGCGCTCATCAGCCGCCTCAAAATCATGGCCGAGCTGGACATTGCTGAAAAACGGCTGCCGCAAGACGGCCGCATCAGCCTGCGATTGGGCACACGCGCCATCGATGTGCGGGTGTCCACCCTGCCCAGCGCACACGGCGAGCGAGCGGTTCTGCGCTTGCTCGACAAGTCCGAAAGCAAGCTCAGTCTCGAGTCAGTGGGCATGCAGGGGCAAACGCTGCAACGTTTTGAAAACCTGGTGGCGCAACCCCATGGTATCGTCTTGGTCACCGGTCCCACCGGTTCGGGCAAAACCACCACGCTTTACGCAGCACTGCAGCGGCTGGACGCGCAGCGCCTCAACATCATGACGGTGGAAGACCCAATCGAATACGAGCTGCCGGGCATCGGCCAAACCCAAGTCAACGCCAAAATCGAGCTCACCTTTGCCAAAGCCCTGCGCGCCCTGCTTCGTCAAGACCCCGATGTGATCATGATCGGCGAAATCCGCGACTTTGAAACCGCACAAATTGCCATACAGGCCAGTCTGACCGGGCACTTGGTGCTGGCCACACTGCACACCAACGACGCCGCCAGCGCAGTCACCCGGCTGACCGATATGGGTGTTGAGCCGTTTCTGCTGAGCAGCTCACTGCTGGGTGTGCTGGCCCAACGGTTGGTGCGCAAACTGTGCACCCACTGCCAGGGCCAGGGCTGCACCCACTGCGCCCAAAGCGGCTACCAAGGCCGCACCGGCATATTTGAACTGCTGGTGGCCGACGAAGCCACCCGCGCGCTGATCCACCAGCAGGCCGCAGAGGCCGAAATACGCCAGCACGGCCTGCAAAACGGCATGGTGCTGATGCGCGAAGACGGCGAACGGCTGGTTTCGCAGGGCGTTACCAGCCGGGAGGAGTTGTTGCGGGTGACGCGGGACTAGCGTTTGAGTCTTATCGCTCGCACCACCGATCAGCCATGCGTACACCGCCCAACCCGGTTCATTTCCCCGATTTCCGGCGCCCAGGAATTCTGCTGCGCGCCATTGGTCTGGTGCTTTCGGTTAGGTTGTTGTGGTGGTCCATAGAGGGCACCTGGGAACCATGGAGCTGGGCCACCTGGGGCACTGGTTTGTTCGAAATAGCGCTGGTGCTGTGCGTTGGGGCAACATTTTTGCTGGCCCCTTTTCTGGTCAAACAACCTTACTTTCGCGGCACCTTGCTGCTAATGGCCGCCACCGGCACCACAACAGCGGTTTGTGCTGCGGCTGTCCAGTCCTTGCTTGCACTCGGCAGCCCTTTGGCAATACCCAGTGCTGTAGTGGCCAGCTGGGGCCTGTGCGGTTTGTGTTTGGCCTACTTCCACTGGCGGCACCTGCGCCTCTCACCCGCCTTGGCAGAAACGCGGCTCATGGCGCTGCAGTCCCGAATACAGCCCCACTTCTTGTTCAACAGCCTCAACAGCGCATTGGCGCTGGTGCGCACCGACCCCGCCAAGGCCGAGGCCGTGTTGCAAGACATGGCCGAGCTGTTTCGGGCGGTGCTGTCGGATTCGCGCAAACTCGTCCCTCTGGCCGACGAATTGCAGCTTGCCCATGCCTACACCGACATTGAAACCACCCGGCTGGGGGCCGACCGTTTGAAAGTGCACTGGCTGGTGCAACACGCCCCCTTGCAAACACGGGTGCCGCCTTTGTTGCTGCAGCCCTTGCTGGAAAATGCAGTGCGCCACGCCGTGGAGCCAGCACCCAACGGCGCTGAAATCACGGTAGAAATTTACCAAGACGGCAACCATATGAGGCTGTTTGTGCGCAACCCCCTTTTTGGAACCACCACTGGCACAGCAGGGCACCAAATGGCTTTAACCAACTTGCGCGAGCGGTTGGCCCTTCATTTCGACCACGAAGCCGCGCTCAAGGTGCAAACCCAAAACGGTGAATTTGTGGTTCAAGTGGTTTTGCCACTGCAGTGAACGCGCAAAGCGCCTGGGCACCCAAAGCTTAGAAACCACCCATGCCAGGCATTTTGGGCATGCCCTTCATGCCACCCATGCGTTTCATCATCTTCATCAGGCCGCCGCCTTTCATTTTTTTCATCATGGTCTGCATCTGCTCAAACTCTTTGAGCAGGCGGTTCACTT
>JBDKEX010000116.1:0-10642 GCA_039798985.1 Pseudomonadota bacterium
GCTTGCACTAGCTTATTCCGTGATTTGGCACGGCTTGGTGGGGGGTGCCGTGGCGGGGTTGGGTGGCGCGGGGGCGGTAGTGAGTTTGCCGCTGTTGGCTGTCACTTTCGTGCTTCGCACCGCGCTGCAGGGCGTGATGACGTTGGCGCTGATGTATGCGGTTTTGTCGTGGGTGCAGCCGCAAGCAACTGCTATGGGCCTGCTGGAACGGTTGATTGAGCCTTTGTTGAGGCCCTTGCGTCGAGTGCTTCCGCAAATAGGCGGGCTGGACCTCTCGGTGCTGGTGTTGATCGTGTTGTTGCAGATCGGCTTGATGGTATTGGGGTGACCCCACCTGATTGCGAAGCGGTCGGATTCACGCTGCGGGTATGTGCTCTGGCATTTGGCCGGCAGTAAAAGGTGTGTTCACTGGCCAGAGGTCTGCTATCCGGCCGTGGTTATGCACGGCCAAGGTCACTGTGTTCAGCATGGCGTGGGCTTGGCTCAAGTCCGTTTGACCTGATCTGACCGCCCGGCACAGGTAACCGCCAATCATGCCGGCCAGCACATCGCCTGTGCCTGCTGTTCCCAGCAAACCGTTGCCGGTGGGGTTGATGTACGGGGTCAAACCTGGGTGTGCGGTGACAGTGCCAGATCCTTTGAGCACCACGGTGCACTGAAATTGATCGGCCAATGTTTTGGCTGCTTCTATTCGGTCTGCGTTGACCTGTTTGCTGGTGCTGTTCAGCAGTCGAGCCGCTTCCTTGGGGTGGGGTGTCAGCACCGTGGGGGCACCTCGCAACCCCCGGTCTCGAAGTGCTTGTTGGTAGCGCTCGGGGGCCGTCGCAATCGCGTTCAGGGCATCTGCGTCAAGCACCAAGGTTACATTGCTTGCCAGGAGCTGCGGCAGCACTTCGTGTACCGATAGCCCACCGCCGCATCCGCACACAGCGACTGTCTCTTGGGTAATTTTGGCCTCAAGCAACTCAAGGGGGTTTTGAAAAATCAAATCAGGGCAGTTTGGGTCAACGCGCAAGGGCTGCGTTGATTGGCGGTTGAGCAAAGCCACCAGCACGCGCCCCGCGCCGCTGTGCAGGCCCGCCCTTGCGGACAACAAAGCTGCGCCGGTCATGGCCCGCGCTGGCCAGCCCTCCGTGTGTTCTCCGGAGTCTTCGCCTCCTAGTACCCACAAATCGCCGTGCAGTCCCTTGTGGGTGTTGTGCGTCCGATGGCGTTGCCCTCGGTTGCCTGAAAGGGAGCCAAGCTGTGGGTGGAAAAGAGTGGCTGTTGGGGCTATTGATTCGGGTGCTTCCGACGTCGCGTTCTGTGATGTTGCAATCAAATCACCGGGTGGCTGAAGGTTGTCCCACCAAATATCGCCCGCCAGGTTGCGCCCGAAACCGGTGAACAAACCAGGCTTCAAAGTCAGCAGAGCCAGAGTGTGTCGGTTTCCTCCTGGCAAAGTGGTGCAGTCACTGTTGCCAGTGTTGCCATCCAACTGGCTGGGGGTGTCTACCGCCAGCACAGGCTGAGGTGCTGCGTGCAACAAACGCAGCCACGCTTCATAAGGCGTGCCGCTTGTATTTCGCACGTGCCTTCCAAGGCCGAACACGGCATCAATTGCCAGATCAAACCGGTCCGGGGGCAGTGCCAACAGGTTCACACCGGCTGCCTGCAATGCATTCAAGGCATTGCGGGCATCTGGGGGCTGCGGGTTGGTGCCGCCGTACCAAGTAACGTAAACCGAGCCTCCCAACGGGTGCAGGTGGTGGTGCAACGCCAGTGCCGCCACCAGCCCGTCACCGCCGTTGTTGCCCGGTCCGCAAGCCACCCAAACATGCCGGGCGTGTGGGTAAAGTGCAATGGCCCATCGGAAAATCGAGGCGCCGGCAAGCTGCATCAAGCCATGTTCGGGCAGCTGTTTGGCGAGCATGGCTTCCCACTTGCGCGTGTTGTCTGCGTCAAAAAGTTGCCAGGTTTGGCCAGACAGGGAATCCGGCAGTACGCGTTGCAGCATGTGTGGGCTTTGGGGTGACAAACGGTTAAATGACCTGTGGCATGACAGTGCTACAATCAATAGGTTTTGCGGTGGCTGGGCGCTTTTGTCTTGTTGCTTCGCTGAACAAAATCTCAAACCGGCCCACACAGGTGTTGTCTGATTGTTTCAGCAATCGGGGTCGGATTTAAGTCCTAACCTACGGAATATAAACATGTCCATTTCCATGCGCGAAATGCTGGAAGCCGGTGTCCACTTCGGTCACCAAACCCGCTTCTGGAACCCCAAGATGGCCCCTTTCATTTTTGGCCATCGCAACAAAATTCACATTGTCAACCTCGAAAAGACGTTGCCGATGTTCGAAGATGCGGCCAAATTCGTCAAGCAGCTGTCTTCTAACCGCGGCACCGTGTTGATGGTGGGCACCAAGCGCCAATCGCGCGACATCGTGGCCCAAGAAGCTCAACGCGCAGGCGTGCCTTTCGTTGAGCAGCGTTGGTTGGGCGGTATGCTGACCAACTTCAAAACGGTCAAAACTTCGATCAAGCGCCTCAAAGACATGCAGGCTCAAAAAGAAGCAGGCCTCGACAGCATGTCCAAAAAAGAACAATTGATGTTTGCCCGTCAGTTGGAAAAGCTGGAAAAAGACATCGGTGGCATTCAAGACATGCCTGCCTTGCCCGATGCGATTTTTGTGATTGACGTGGGTTACCACAAGATTGCTGTGGCCGAAGCACAAAAGCTGGGTATTCCGCTGATCGGTGTGGTCGATACCAACCACTCCCCAGAGGGCATTGACTACGTGATCCCTGGCAATGACGACTCCGCCAAGGCAGTGGCCTTGTACGCCCGTGGCATTGCTGACGCGATTTTGGAAGGCCGTGCCAACGCAGTGAACGACGTGGTCAAGGCTGTTCAGTCTGACAACAGCGGTGACGAATTCGTGGAAGTGCAAGAAGCGGCTTAACAGTGCCCTTGTGCTTTAGAAAGGGGCTGACAAGCCCCTTTTTTGTAACTTTGATTGTTGATTCGTTGAGCCCCCTGGCTCGAATGGAGTATTGAAATGGCTGCTATTACTGCAAGCATGGTCGCTGAACTGCGTGCCAAAACCGACGCCCCCATGATGGAGTGCAAGAAAGCACTGACCGAAGCCGACGGCAACATGGAAAAGGCCGAAGAAATTTTGCGCGTGAAGTTGGGTAACAAGGCTGGCAAGGCCGCCAGCCGCGTGACGGCTGAGGGCGTGGTGTCCACCTACATCAACGGCAGCGACGGCGCCTTGGTGGAAGTCAACTGCGAAACCGACTTTGTTTCCAAAAACGACCTGTTCTTGGCCTTTTGCAACCATGTGGCTGAGCTGGTGGTCAAGAACAACCCGGCCGACGTGGCTGCTTTGGGTGAGTTGCCTCTGTCCATGGAAGGCTTTGGCCCTACGGTCGAGGAAGTTCGCAAAGGGTTGATTGGCAAAATCGGTGAAAACATGTCCATCCGCCGCTTCAAGCGTTACAGCGGCGGTGGCCAGTTGGCTGCCTACTTGCATGGTGTGCGCATTGGCGTGATGGTGGAGTTTGAAGGCGACGCTGTGGCTGCCAAAGACACCGCTATGCATATTGCCGCCATGAAACCGGTTTCTTTGTCCAGCGCTGACGTGCCTGCTGAACTGGTGGCGAAAGAGCGCTCGGTTGCTGAAGCCAAGGCCGCAGAATCCGGCAAGCCGGCCGACATTGCAGCCAAGATGATTGAAGGTTCTGTGCAAAAGTACCTCAAAGAGGTGTCTTTGTTCAATCAATCGTTTGTCAAAAACGACAAGCAAACCGTGGAGCAAATGCTCAAAGCGGCCAGCACCACGGTCAAGGCCTTCACCATGTTCGTGGTGGGCGAAGGCATTGAAAAGAAAGTGGATGACTTTGTTGCCGAAGTGGCCGCGCAAGTGGCTGCCGCACAAGGCGCTTGATCTGGTTTGATGTGCAACATGGCGTTGCACAAAAAAATACTTGGCCGGCTCCCCAAAGGGTCGGCCATTTTCACACTTAGCCCGTAGAATTTGGCAACTCTAACCACCGGTAAGTCTATGCCAGCACAAAAGCGCATTCTTCTTAAGCTCTCGGGTGAGGCCCTCATGGGTGACGATGCGTTCGGTATCAACCGAGCGACCATTGGGCGCATTGTTGAGGAAGTGGCTGAAGTGACCCGTTTGGGGGTGGAGGTTGCCATTGTTATTGGCGGCGGAAACATTTTCAGGGGCATGGCGGGTGGTTCAGTTGGCATGGACAGGGCCACGGCCGATTACATGGGCATGTTGGCCACGGTCATGAATGCATTGGCCCTGGGCGATGCCATGGAACGAATCGGCGTGAAAGCCCGGGTAATGAGCGCGATTGCGATTGACCAAGTGGTGGAGCCCTATGTTCGACCCAAGGCGCTGCAATACCTTGAAGAAGGCAAAGTGGTGGTGTTTGCAGCCGGAACCGGGAACCCATTTTTCACCACCGATACCGCCGCAGCTTTGCGAGGCGCTGAAATCGGTGCGGAAATCGTGCTCAAGGCGACCAAGGTAGACGGTGTTTACAACGCAGACCCCAAAAAAGACCCCAACGCGACCCGTTACACCAGCATCAGTTTTGATGAGGCGATGGCGCGCCAGTTGCAGGTGATGGACGCCACTGCGTTCGCCCTGTGCAGGGACCAGAATTTGCCGGTTCGTGTCTTCAGTATTTTCAAGCCCGGGGCGCTTCGTCGCGTGGTGCTTGGGGAAGACGAAGGCACACTGGTTCACGTTTGATGGTGAATGCAGAAATAGGATTGTTTGAGGACGCCCATGGATTTGTCAGAAATTAAAAAAAATGCCGATCACAAAATGCACCAGTCTCTTGAGGCGTTCAAGACTGCTTTGACGCGGGTGCGCACTGGGCGGGCCAATCCTGCACTGCTCGACACCGTGCATGTGGACTACTACGGTTCGATGTTGCCTATTTCCCAGGTGGCCAATTTGTCGCTTCTGGATGCCCGAACCATCGGCGTTGCCCCTTGGGAAAAGGGCATGGGTGCCAAAATCGAAAAGGCAATTCGCGAATCTGATTTGGGTTTGAACCCGGCCAGTCAAGGCGATTTGATTCGGGTGCCCATCCCCGCCATGACCGAAGAGCGCCGCAAGGAACTGACCAAAGTGGTGCGTGGCGAAGGCGAGAACTCAAAAATCGCAATCCGCAATTTGCGCCGCGATGCGAACGACCAACTCAAAAAATTGGTCAAAGACAAACTCGCTTCTGAGGACGACGAGCGACGTTCCCAGGAAGAGGTGCAAAAATTGACAGACCGGATGATTGCCGAGGTGGACAAGCTGGTGGCTGCCAAAGAGCAAGAAATCATGGCTATTTGAGCGCGTCAGCTCAAATTGGCGGCCGCAGTCATGGCATTTTTTACATCAGGAGCGGCACCCAAGCCAACGCAGTTGCCGGCACATGTGGCCGTCATCATGGATGGCAATGGCAGATGGGCCAAAAAGCGGTTTTTGCCACGGTTGGCCGGACACCGGCAGGGGGTCGAAACTCTCAGGCGCATAGTTCAGTGGTCGCTTGATCGTGGCATCAAGGTGCTGAGTGTTTTTGCTTTTTCCTCAGAGAACTGGAACCGTCCGCCTGACGAAGTGTCGGGTTTGATGGATTTGCTCGGGCGCGTGTTGGTAAAAGAGGTGCCAGATCTCCACGGCCGAGGCGTGCGGGTTTGTTTTCCGGGCGACAGGTCGGTGTTGAGCCCCAAGGTCGCTGAGGCCATGGCTGGGGTGCAGGCGGTGGTGCCCGCAGATCAACGGATGACCCTCAATGTGTGCTTCAACTACGGTGGCCGCTGGGACATCGCGCAAGCCGCCAAAAAGGTGATAGCCCTCGGGCAAGAAATCAATGAATGCAATTTGGCGGCGCAATTGGCCTTGGCCCATGTGCCCGATCCCGATTTGTTGATCCGCACCGGTGGAGAGCAGCGCATCAGCAACTTCATGCTGTGGCAGTTGGCTTATGCGGAGTTGTTTTTTTCGGAGCAGCTGTGGCCTGATTTTGACCAAACCGAGTTTGATCGAGCTTTGACCCTGTTTGCATCCCGTGAACGGCGGTTTGGCAAAACATCTGAACAGCTGCAGACTTTGGCCGTGACGCCTTCGTAGGAATACATGCTCAAACAACGTGTGATCACGGCCGTGGTGTTGTTGGCCATTTTGTTGCCGGCGCTTTTTTAACCTCAGCCTGAACCCTTTTGTGCCCTTACATTGGTGTTGATTGGCGCTGGCGGCTGGGAATGGGCAAAGCTCAATGGCTACTCGTTCACTTTTGGGGTAGGTACCGGTTTGGTGCTGGCCGCAGTGCTCGCGTGGCTGTGGTTGGGGCTTGGTTTTGGCCAAGCGTGGGCACCGTTGTGGCAGACGTCTTACCTTGTGTGGCTGTTGTTGGCTGTGTTTCTACTCAAGCGCGGTGTGGGCGGGTGGGCGCCCATTCCCAAAGTGCTGCGTTTGACGGTCGGGCTGGTATTGATCGGCCTGGCTTGGTGGGCCCTAGCCTCTGCTTTGCATGCGGGGGTTGGCATGTTGCTGTCCATTTTGACGCTGGTCTGGATGGCTGACATTGCTGCATATTTCGGTGGCAAGGCCTTGGGGCGGCGCAAATTGGCGGTCACCATCAGCCCTGGCAAAAGCTGGGAAGGCGCGTTCAGCGGCTTTGCTGGCGTGCTGTTGCTGGCCGCTTGCTGGTTGTGGGCAACTGGGCCGGAGGCGGGCAACAATTTGTATTCCAAACTGTGGTTGCAAGGGCCTGTGTTGGGCATTCTTGGATTGGTGGGTTTGTCGGTGATGAGTGTGGTGGGGGATTTGCTGGAATCGTTGGTAAAACGCAGTGCCGGCGTCAAAGATTCGAGCCAATTGTTGCCCGGTCATGGCGGCGTGCTGGACCGTGTGGACGCTTTGTTGCCGGTTTTGCCCATGGCCATGATGTGGGTGACTTTATGACTGTTGCTGCGTCAGAATCCCTCAAGGTGCAGAACCTCACTGTGCTGGGGTCAACCGGCTCCATAGGCACAAACACCTTGGACGTGGTGTCGCGCCATCCGGAACGGTACCGGGTTTTTGCGCTCACCGGAGCATCGCAGGTGCGCTTGTTGTTTGAGCAATGCGTGCGATTGCGCCCAGTGTATGCGGTGATGGCGCAGGCTGACGCGGGGAGAGAGTTGCAGTCCTTGCTGGCCGCCCATGACTTGCCTACCCAAGTGTTGTGTGGGGCGCAAGCGCTGTGTGAAGTGGCTTCGCACCCTGAGGTTGACTTGGTCATGGGGGCTATTGTTGGAGCGGCTGGTTTGGCGCCCTGTTTGGCTGCAGCCCGTTCTGGCAAAAAACTGTTGCTCGCCAACAAGGAGGCCTTGGTGGTGGGCGGTGAGATGTTCATGTCGGCCGTGTCCGACGGCGGGGCCACGCTGTTGCCCATAGACAGCGAACATTCCGCGATTTTTCAATCACTTCCGGAGGACCCGTCCACGTGGGGCCGGCGGATCGAAAAAATCATACTCACCGCGTCGGGCGGACCGTTCAGACAACGAGATGCGGCCACGCTGGGTGCAGTTACGCCTGAAGAGGCTTGTGCCCACCCCAATTGGGTGATGGGTCGTAAAATTTCGGTCGATTCCGCAACCATGATGAACAAAGCCTTGGAGGTTATTGAGGCGCGTTACTTGTTTGGCGTGTTGCCCGAGCAAATTGAGGTTGTCATTCACCCCCAGAGTGTGATTCACTCCATGGTGCAGTACCGCGACCGGTCGGTGGTGGCTCAATTGGGCACGCCAGACATGCGGGTGCCCATTGCTTATGGCCTGAGTTGGCCCGAGAGAATTGCATCTGGAGCCCAGGCGCTGGATTTTGGACGGTTGTCGGCACTCACTTTTGAAGTGCCCGAGCGCTCACGTTTCCCTGGCTTGTTCTTGGCGTGGGACGCGCTGAACGCGGCGCAAGGAACCACCGCGGTTTTGAATGCCGCCAACGAGGTTGCGGTGGATGCGTTTTTGAACCGACGCTTGCGTTTTGACCAGATTCACCAAGTGAATCAATCGACTCTTGAACGTTATGTGCCGTCAAAACCCGCCAATGCAGGGGATTTGCTTGACATTGACGCTCACAGCCGGTCCGTGGCTGAACAGGCCATTGCCGGGCTTGCAGACACCCATTGAGATGACCACCATTCTGGCTTTTGTGTTTGCCCTGGGGCTGTTGATTGCTGTGCATGAGTACGGCCATTACCGGGTTGCCGTGGCCTGCGGGGTGAAGGTGTTGCGCTTTTCAATTGGATTCGGAAAACCGCTGTTGACTTGGAAGGGCAAATCGGGGACCGAATTCGCCATAGCCATGTTCCCCCTGGGAGGCTATGTCCGGATGTTGGACGAGCGTGAAGCGCCTGTTGCTTCGAGTGAACTCTCTTTTGCTTTCAATCGGCAGCCTGTGCAGGCACGTGCGGCAATTGTGGCGGCGGGTCCGGTGGCAAATTTGCTGCTGGCGGTCTTGCTGTATGCCGTGGTGTCATGGGTGGGTGAGCGCGTGCCTCAACCTGTGGTGGCAACTCCCGTGGCCGGTAGTTTGGCTGAACGGGCGGGGTTGCGTGGCGGGGACTGGGTGTTGCAGGTGGCTCCGGCGGGCAACGCAAGCGGCGCGCCAGAGGACCCAGTCGCAGTTCAGTCGTTTGACGACTTGAGATGGCATTTGACCCAGGCCAGCCTGGACGAGCAGGACCTGGTGCTTTGGGTGGCCAACGACCCGCAGGCACCCGCGCGTGAATTGCTGTTGCCTCTGAGTCAGCTGGACACCGACACAGATGACCAACGCATGTTCCAGCAAATCGGAATTGTGAGCCCTTGGTCGGCCCCTGTGCTGGGTGAGCTGATGGAGACCGGTGCTGCTTTTGCGGCGGGTTTGAAGCAAGGTGACACAGTGCGGCGTGTCAATGACCAAACGATAAGCGACGCCCAGCAACTTCGCGCTTTGATACGCCAAGCGGTGGATTCTAAAGGGCAGGGCATACCGCAACAATGGCAGGTTGAGCGTGGCGGGGAAATCCTCAAGATCAACTTGACCCCCAAACCAGAGACCCAAAGCGATGCGCTGGTGGGGCGTGTGGGGGCTTACATTGGGGCGTCTCCCGCAATGGTGGAGGTGAGCGAGGGGTTCTGGGGCGGATGGCTGCGCGGCGTTGAACGCACCTGGGATGTTTCCGCGCTGTCGATCAGAATGATGTGGAAAATGCTGATGGGTGAGTCGTCGGTCAAACACCTCAGCGGCCCCCTGACCATTGCAGATTACGCTGGCAAATCCGCCTCAATGGGCTTGGTCAGCTACCTCTTGTTTGTAGCGCTTATCAGCGTGAGCCTGGGGGTTTTGAACTTGCTGCCTTTGCCGGTTTTGGACGGCGGGCACCTGATGTATTATCTTTGGGAGGCCGCTACCGGGCGGCCGGTTTCCGATGTCTGGATGGAGCGCATGCAACGTGGCGGTGTGGCCTTGTTGGTGGCGTTGATGTCCGTGGCCCTCTTCAATGACCTGGCAAGATTGCTGGGCTGATCTCCGTAGTCATGAAAATCACTCACAACCCCTTGCGCCCCGTGTCTTGGGGGGTATTGGCGTCTTTGGTAGCAATGGTCTTGCCTGCCTGGGCAGTTGAACCTTTTGCGGTCAGGGACATTCGCCTGGAAGGCTTGCAACGTGTAGAGCCCGGAACGGTGTTCGCTTCGTTGCCATTCAGGGTCGGCGACAACTACAGCGATGACAAAGGGGCAACGGCGATTCGTGCGTTGTTCGCCCTGGGTTTGTTTTCGGACGTGCGCTTGCAAGTCAATGGTGACGAGCTGGTGGTGATTGTCCAAGAACGTCCATCGGTCGCAGAACTCAGTTTTTCGGGTGTGAAAGAGTTTGACAACGAGGTTTTGAAAAAGTCTTTGCGCGACGTGGGTTTGGCCGAAGGGCGGCCCTTTGACAAGGCGCTGGCCGACCGCGCCGAGCAAGAGCTCAAACGACAATACCTGAACCGAAGCCTCTACGCGGCCCAGGTCACCACCACGGTCACACCCCTGGATCGCAACCGTGTCAACGTCAATTTCAGCGTGTCTGAAGGTGATGTGGCCAAGATCAAAGAGATCCGCATTGTGGGAAATCAGTCGATTGCGAGCAGCACTTTGCGTGATTTGTTTGACCTTGACACTGGGAACTGGTTGAGTTGGTACACCAAGTCAGACCGTTATTCACGAGCCAAACTCAATGCCGACCTGGAGACGCTTCGCTCCTATTATCTGGCTCGCGGTTATTTGGAATTTCGCATAGAGTCCACCCAAGTCGCTATTTCACCTGACAAAGAGTCCATGTCTTTGACCGTCAATGTGAGCGAGGGGCAGAGGTATGTGGTGTCGTCTTTGAAGCTGGAAGGCGATTACCTGGGCAAAGAAGAAGAATTCAAGTCCCTGGTGACCATCAAAGCCGGGCAGGCTTACAACGCAGAACAGGTTGCCGAAACCACCAAAGCTTTCAACGACTACTTTGGTGGTTTTGGGTACGCATTTGCCCGGGTGGAGGCTGTGCCCCAAATTGACCGTGAGGCACGTAAAGTGGATTTTGTGCTGCGAGCCAACCCGTCGCGCCGCGCTTATGTCAGA
>JBDKEX010000117.1:0-3596 GCA_039798985.1 Pseudomonadota bacterium
TCGCGCACCTTCACGTTGTCAACGTCCAAGATTTCGATCGGGTCTTCTTTGGCCAGTTTGTATTTGTTGACGCCAACAATCACGTCCTTGCCGCTGTCAATGCGGGCCTGCTTTTCAGCCGCGGCTGCCTCGATTTTCAGCTTGGCCCAGCCGGTGTCCACGGCCTTGGTCATGCCGCCCATGGCATCGACTTCCTGAATAATTTTCCAGGCTTCGTCGGCCATTTGCTGGGTCAGCGTTTCCATCATGTAGCTGCCGGCCCAGGGGTCCACCACACTGGTGATGTGGGTTTCTTCCTGGATGATGAGCTGCGTGTTGCGGGCAATGCGACTTGAAAATTCGGTGGGCAGCGCAATGGCTTCGTCCAGCGAGTTGGTGTGCAGGCTTTGCGTGCCGCCAAACACCGCGGCCATGGCCTCGATGGTGGTGCGCACCACGTTGTTGTAGGGGTCTTGCTCGGTCAGGCTCCAGCCGCTGGTCTGGCTGTGCGTGCGCAGCATCAGGCTCTTGGGGTTTTTGGCGTCAAAGCCTTTCATGATGCGCGTCCACAGCAGTCGGGCGGCGCGCATCTTCGCAATTTCCAGGTAGAAGTTCATGCCCACCGCCCAGAAAAAGCTCAGGCGGCCAGCAAAATCGTCCACGTCCATGCCTTTGGCAATGGCGGTTTTTACATACTCTTTGCCGTCGGCCAGGGTGAAGGCCATTTCCAGCACTTGGTTGGCACCGGCCTCTTGCATGTGGTAGCCACTGATGCTGATTGAGTTGAACTTCGGCATGTGCTGGGCCGTGTACTCAATGATGTCGCCAATGATTTTCATTGACGGCTCGGGTGGGTAAATATAGGTGTTGCGCACCATGAACTCTTTCAGAATATCGTTCTGAATCGTTCCGGCCAGTTGGTCCTGGGCCACGCCCTGCTCTTCGGCAGCCACCACGTAGCCCGCCAGCACCGGCAGCACTGCGCCGTTCATGGTCATGGACACCGAAACTTTGTCAAGCGGAATGCCGTTGAACAAAATCTTCATGTCTTCCACGCTGTCAATGGCCACGCCGGCCTTGCCCACATCGCCGGTCACACGCGGGTGGTCGGAGTCATAGCCGCGGTGGGTGGCCAAATCGAAAGCAACCCATACGCCTTGCCCACCCGCGGCCAGGGCCTTGCGGTAGAAAGCGTTGGACTCTTCGGCCGTGGAGAAGCCTGCATACTGCCGTATGGTCCAGGGGCGGACCGCGTACATGGTGGCTTGGGGGCCACGAATGTAAGGCTCAAAACCGGGCAGCGTGTTGGTGTTTGGCAGGTTTTGGGTGTCTTCGGCCGTGTAAAGTGGCTTGACCACTATGCCGTCTGGCGTCGTCCAATTCAACTGATCGAGCGAACCGCCCTTGATGGATTTTTGAGCAGCTTTTTCCCAATCGGTCAAGGTGGCGGGCTTGAATTCGGACGACATGAAAGACACCTGTGTGTGGTCAGTAACGGGCAGATTTTACATCATTCATAATTATTGATGCAAAATTTTGCTTGGCGTAAAATACCGAAAGCCGTAAATACCCACATGTCTGTCGCCGCTTTGTCACTCACCCCCCGAGCCTTGTATGAAGAGGTGGCTGAACTGTTGCGTCAGCGCATTTTCAACCGAGAACTGCCCCCCGGTGGCTGGATTGATGAGCTGAAAATTGCAGAGGAATTTGGCATCAGCCGAACGCCCTTGCGCGAGGCTTTGAAGGTGTTGGCCGCTGAAGGGTTGGTCACCATGAAAGTGCGGCGCGGGGCGTACGTGACCGAGGTTTCAGAGCAAGACTTGCGTGAAGTGTATGAATTGCTGGCCTTGCTTGAATCGGATGCGGCGGGCGCTGTCTGCACCCGCGCCAGCGAAAGCGAGCTCAAAGAGCTGCAGCAATTGCATGGCGCTCTGGAAAAGGCGGCCCCACCCAAGGGCTCGCGTGACGCTTTTTTTGCTTTGAACGAGCAGTTTCACTTGCGCATGCTGGAATTGGCCGGCAACCGTTGGCGGCTGCAAATGGTGGCGGACTTGCGCAAGGTGATGAAACTCAACCGCCACAGCTCGTTGTTCAAGTCAGGGCGGATAGAAGAGTCTCTCAAAGAACACCAAGCCATACTGGCAGCCGTGCTGGCTCGGGACACGGAACGGGCCGTCAACCAGGTCAAGAACCACTTTGCCAACGGTCTAGAGGCTGCAGCCTAGGGGCTCAGGCAAGCGGTAAGGCTGGGTTTTCCTGAAAAGCGGTTTGGGCCATGGCCCAAACATCGCGTGGAGCCAGCGGCTTGAGTTTGTGGTTGCTCCACACTTGCCGCCAGAGCCTGGCGCCACGTTGGCCGTGGTACAGGCCCAACATGTGTCTGGCAATCGCGTACCAGGGCGTGCCATCTTCCACGGCCTCCCGCTCCATGTAGTCCACCATGGCCAACTCCACTTCCGCCAGGGTCAGACCGGTCGGCGCATCACCAAAGTAGTGAGCATCCCATTCGCGCATCAGCCAAGGGTTGTAATAGGCTTCCCGCCCCAGCATCACGCCGTCCACCTGTTGTAAATGGGCTGCTATTTCGTCGTCGTGCTTGATGCCGCCGTTGATCACGATCGTGAGTTGCGGAAAATCCCGCTTCAATTGGTAGACCAAGTCGTAGCGCAGGGGGGGGACTTCTCGGTTTTCCTTGGGGCTCAGGCCCTGCAACCAGGCGTTGCGCGCATGAACGATGAACACGTCACAACCGGCTTCGTGCACGGTCCCCACAAAGTCCCGAACAAAATCGTAGCTTTCAATTTTGTCAATGCCTATGCGGTGCTTTATCGTCACAGGCACCTGCACCACGTCCCGCATGGCTTTGACGCCATCGGCGACCGTTCGGGGTTCGTTCATCAAACAGGCGCCAAAGGCCCCCCGCTGAACCCGCTCGCTTGGGCAGCCGCAATTGAGGTTGATTTCGTCGTAACCCCAGTCTTGCCCGATTTTGGCGCAGCGGGCCAGGTCTGACGGTTCGCTGCCTCCAAGCTGCAAAGCCACAGGGTGCTCGGTGTCGTCCAAACGCAAATGGCGGCGCGGATCGCCATGCAACAAAGCCCCGGTGGTCACCATCTCGGTGTAAAGCCGCGCGCGTTTGCTGATCAATCGGTGCAGAAAACGGCAATGTTTGTCTGTCCAATCGAGCATGGGGGCAACGCTCAACCGCCAGCCGCTCGAAAAGTCTGGTGTGTCTATGAAATCCGGCGATTTTGGGTCTGTCTGATTCACGCTGATTTGCCCACTTTTGAGCCTGTTTTTTGTGCAAATGCCACGTTAAGTGCTGCAGAAGTTCCGCGCAGCACCGGTGTGGGAACCATTGTCTCACGCAGGCAGCAGCACGGTCAGCGCCCGGGCGTTGCAACGCCAACTGCGGGGTTCAGGGCTTTGATCAGGCTGCGACTGGATACCGTGCGCCGGCGAGTTCGGGCTGTAACACCAGGCGATGGGCGCCTGAAAAGCACAAAAAGCGCTTGTTGGTGGCGCGACCAATGGCACACAGGCCCAAACGCTGCGCCACCATGTGGCCCATTTGGGTAATGCCGCTGCGCGATACCACCACAGGAATACCCATTTGT
>JBDKEX010000118.1:0-2585 GCA_039798985.1 Pseudomonadota bacterium
CGCCCACCTGGCGGGCCAACAGAATGTGCTCGCGGGTCTGGGGCATGGGGCCGTCTGCGGCGGAGCACACCAGCACAGCGCCGTCCATCTGGGCGGCACCGGTGATCATGTTTTTCACATAGTCGGCGTGGCCAGGGCAGTCAACGTGGGCGTAGTGGCGGTTGGCCGTTTCGTATTCCACGTGGGCGGTGTTGATGGTGATGCCGCGTGCCTTTTCTTCAGGGGCTGCGTCAATTTGGTCGTAGGCCTTGGCGGCACCACCGAACTTGGCTGCCAACACGGTGGTGATGGCTGCTGTCAGCGTGGTCTTGCCATGGTCAACGTGACCGATGGTGCCCACGTTGACGTGGGGCTTGGTGCGTTCAAACTTTTCTTTTCCCATTTTGCAGCTCCGAGAAGTGTGCCGAGACAAAAAAGAAGGTGGTGCCCATGGCGGGACTCGGACCCGCGACCTCTCCCTTACCAAGGGAGTGCTCTACCACTGAGCCACATGGGCAATGGGCGCAGAAGCAACCCACAAAACAACATCAACTTGCAAACTGGAGCGGGAAACGGGAATCGAACCCGTGTCATTAGCTTGGAAGGCTAAGGTTCTACCATTGAACTACTCCCGCGATTGCCACAAAGCCACCCAATGGCAACTTCGCAGCACCGGCAGCTTCCAAACGCTTTACCAGGCAATGCAATTGGTGGAGAAGGCTGGATTCGAACCAGCGTAGGCGTAAGCCAACAGATTTACAGTCTGCCCCCTTTAGCCACTCGGGCACCTCTCCACAGCTAGCCCGCAATTATGCCACGGTTTTGTGACCGTCGCCAATCCAATCGATTTCTTTTCGCCCTTTCGATGCAAGCCAGCGGTTGGCCGCTCCGAAATGGCCACACCCCATGAAAGGCGCTGGAGGCCGCAAGGCAGACAGCGGCGACGGGTGATTGGCCGTCAGCACCAGGTGGCGGGCGTCATCGATGTGGGCACGCAATGCCTGGGCATGCCCACCCCACAACAAAAACACCGCACCTGGTGACCGCTCGCTGCAAGCGGCCAGCACCCGCGTTGTCAAGCCCGCCCACCCAAACCGCGCATGGCTGGCAGGCAATCCATTCTCAACGGTCAGGCAGGTGTTGAGCAGCAACACCCCTTGCTTCGCCCAGGCCACCAAAGACCCCGTTGGGTTGACCAGCCCCCCCATGTCGCGGGCCAACTCTTTGTGGATGTTGCGCAACGATGGCGGAGCGCGCATGCCGTCTGCAACCGAGAACGACAAGCCTTCCGCCTGACCAGGCCCGTGGTAAGGGTCTTGCCCCACGATCACCACCCGCACCTCTGCCACCGGCGTGAGTTGCAGGGCTCGCAAGGGTTCTGGCGGATAGACCACGGCACCGTCTGCGAGCCTGGCCTCCAGGCGCTTCGTCAACATCACCCCCTCGGCGCTGTCAAAAAAGTGCGCCACCAAGGGCTGCCAGTCCGGCGCCACCGGCCATTCGGCCCACCGGCTGTGGGTGAGGCACGCCGCCCCCCCAACCGCAGCGCTCACCGGCCAAACAGCGCAGACAAGGCCGCGCCTGGGTCTGCCGCGCGCATGAACGCCTCGCCCACCAGGAAAGCGGGCACCTGGGCGTCGCGCAGGCGCCCGACATCGGCCGCAGCCAGAATGCCCGACTCGGCCACCACCATGCGCTGGCCTCCGATCAGTTCGGGTACAGCGCGCAGCAGATCCAGCGTGGTGTCCAGGCTCACCTCGAACGTGCGCAGGTTGCGGTTGTTGATGCCCACCAGCGGGGTTTTGAGTTTGAGCGCGCGGTCCAGCTCGGCGCGATCGTGCACTTCCACCAGCACGGCCATGCCCAGCGACTGGGCCAACGCTTCCATGTCGGCCATCTGGGCATCGTCCAGGCAGGCGGCGATCAGCAGGATGGCATCTGCCCCCATCACGCGGGCTTCGTAGATTTGGTAGGCATCGACCATGAAGTCTTTGCGCAACACCGGCAGGTGGCAGCTGGCGCGGGCCTGCTTCAGGTAATCGGGAGAGCCCTGGAAGAATTGGCGGTCTGTGAGTACCGACAGGCAAGCCGCGCCGTGTTCGGCGTAGCTCTGCGCGATGTCGGCCGGGATGAAGTCTTCGCGCAACACACCTTTGGAGGGGCTGGCCTTTTTCACCTCGGCGATCACCGCCGCCTGGCCCTTGGCCTGCTTGGCACGCAAGGCCCCCACAAAGTCGCGGGTGATCAGGCGGGTCTCGGCGTCCTCGCGCACCTGGGTCAGGGTTTTTTTGGCTTGGGCTTGCGCGATTTCTTCGTGCTTGACCGCAACGATTTTGTTCAGGATGTCACTCATGGTACGGCTTGCTTTCAATTTCAGAGGAAGGGCTTGAAGGGCTGGCGGGCATCAGACAGCGCCGCTGGTGGCCGCGGCGCCAAAAGACACCAGCTCGTTCAGCTTGGCCAGGGCAGCGCCACTTTCGATGGCGTGCTGCGCCATTTGCAAACCCGCCCCCATGGTGGGTGCCACGTTGGCGGCGTACAGCGCCACACCGGCGTTCAGCGCCACGATGTCGCGGGCAGGGCCAGGCTGGTTGGCCAGCACACCC
>JBDKEX010000119.1:0-10424 GCA_039798985.1 Pseudomonadota bacterium
CCAGGTGGCCAATGTGTTTGCGGGCAGCAAGCGCGCCCTGCCCGGCATCACGGTGTTCATGCTGGCCCTGAGCGGCGTTTTGCGCAACTGGGGTTGGTTGCTGGCGCTGCTGTGCTCGGGAGCGGTGGTAGCTTTGGGCCAAGCCCGCAGGCGCCCAGCTTTGCGTGAACGCATGGACGCCCTGTGGCTGACCCTGCCTTTGGTGGGCAGACTGGCACGGGGTTACAACGCAGCGCGTTTTGCAGCCACATTGGGCATGTTGGCCAGTGCCGGCGTCCCGATTTTGAAGGCGCTGCAAACCGCAGCAGAAACCCTGCACAACCGTGCGCTGCGCAAAGACGCGCTGGAGGCCTTGGTGCTGGTGCGTGAGGGCGCTCCGCTGGCATCGGCGCTGGCGAATAAAGGGCGGTTTCCGGCCCTGTTGCCCATGTTTGCCCGCTTGGGCGAACAAACCGGCCAACTGCCCACCATGCTGCAGCGCGCGGCCCAACAGCTGGGGGCCGAAGTGCAGCGGCGTGCTTTGCGGTTGGCCACCTTGCTCGAACCCCTGCTGATCGTGGCCATGGGGCTGGTGGTGCTGCTGATTGTGTTGGCGGTGCTCATGCCCATCATCCAGCTGAACCAATTGGTCAAATAAACACCCTCCGGAGACCGCATGCCCATCAACCTCGACGGACAGCTGGTGGTTGCCATATCGTCACGCGCGCTGTTTGATTTTGAAGAAGAGAACCGGGTTTTCGAGGAAAACGACGACCGGGCCTACATGCAGCTGCAACTGCAACGGCTGGAACAACCTGCCGCGCCAGGGGTGGCGTTTTCGCTGGTTCAAAAACTGCTGAGCTTCAACGATGCCCTGCACCAGCGGGTGGAGGTGGTGATTTTGTCGCGCAACGACCCGGTGTCGGGGATGCGCGTGTTTCGATCGGCACAGCACTATGGCCTGCCTATACAACGGGGCGCGTTCACACGCGGACAGGCCCCTTGGCGCTACTTGCGCCCCCTCAAGGCCAACTTGTTTCTGTCCACCCACCTGAGCGACGTGCGCGCTGCACTGGAGGCCGGAGTGCCCGCTGCGCAGGTGTACCCGCATTCTGTGCATGCCTCAGACGCGCACCCCCACGAGGTGCGAATCGCTTTTGACGGCGATGCGGTGCTGTTTTCTGACGAAGCCGAGCGGGTGTACCAGGCTGAAGGCCTCAGCGCCTTTCAGCAACACGAGGTGCGCAAAGCGTCGCAGCCCTTGCCTGGTGGGCCGTTCAAACCACTGCTGGAAGCCCTGCACCGCCTGCAAAGCGAAGGCACAGCCCGCATGCACATACGAACCGCACTGGTCACGGCACGCAGCGCGCCGGCCCATGAACGGGCCATCCGCACACTCATGGACTGGCACATCGAGGTGGACGAGGCCATGTTTCTGGGCGGTTTGCCCAAAGGCGAATTTCTGCGGGAATTTGAACCCGATTTCTTTTTCGACGACCAAACCGGGCACATCGAACATGCGTCCCGCCACGTGCCGGCGGGTCATGTGGCTGCCGGTATCAGCAACCTTTGAAGCGCTCCCAGCCCCGAGCCCGCAACTCGCATGCGGGGCAGCTGCCGCAGCCGTAGCCCCAAGCGTGGCGGTGCTCGCGGTCGCCCAGGTAACAGGTGTGGGTGTGTTCCACCACCAAGTCCACCAACGCGTCGCCCCCGTGCGGTTGGCCACTGGCTTGCCCCAGCTGGTGCAACCAGGCCCAGGTTTGGGCCTTGTCTATCCACATCAGAGGTGTTTCAATCAGCAGGCGGCGGTCCATGCCCAGCGACAACGCAATTTGCATGGCTTTCATGGTGTCGTCGCGGCAGTCGGGGTAACCTGAAAAGTCGGTTTCACAAACGCCTGTGACGATCACTTCCAGCCCGCGCCGGTAGGCCAAAGCGGCGGCCAGCGTTAAGAACACCAGGTTGCGCCCAGGCACAAAGGTGTTGGGCAAACCGCTGCTCTCCATCTGAAAAGCCATGTCTCGGGTCAGCGAGGTTTCACTCACCTGCCCCAGCACCGCCACGTCCAGCACGTGGTCGTCGCCCAAACGGTCGGCCCAGTCCGGAAATTGCTGCCGGAGTTCGGCCAGCACGCGCAGGCGCGCGTCCATTTCAACGATGTGGCGTTGGCCGTACAAAAAACCAATCGTTTCAACGCGCTGGTAGCGCTGCAGGGCATGGGCCAGGCAGGTGGTGGAGTCCTGCCCGCCTGAAAACAAAACAAGGGCTGTGGTGTGCATGGCCGTTATGGTACGGGCACAAACTCTTTGTCGTGCATCCAGGCAGCGTGTTTGGGGGCGCGGCGGGTTTGCGCCCATTCGTTGAGCATGTCCCATTTCACAGCGTCGAGCTTTTGGTACATCTCTGGCGTGCCCACATCGACCGCCAGTTCCAGGCGGTGACCATTGGGGTCAAAAAAGTAAATGCTTTTGAAAATAGTGTGGTCGGTGGGGCCCACCACGTCCACCCCGGCGGCTTGCAAGCGTTGCTTGGTTGCGTCGAGCACGGCCAGGCTGTCCACCTTGAATGCAATGTGTTGCACCCAGTCTGGGGTGTTTGCATCGCGGCCCATGGCCGGGGCGTTGGGCAGTTCAAAAAAAGCCAACACATTGCCTTGCCCGGCGTCCAGAAACACGTGCATGTAGGGGTCCGGGGCTTTGGTAGAAGGCACCAAATCTTCGGCAATTGCCAGCACAAAGTCCATGTTCAGGTGTTTGACGTACCACTCCACGGTTTCTTTGGCGTCTTTGCAGCGGTAAGCCACATGGTGTATGCGTTGAATTTTCATCTCGAATCCCGAAAAAATGGTCAAGCAGCGGAAGGCAACAGGTCTTGCCGGGCCAGCGCCAAGGCCTCGCGCAACACGGTCAGATCGCCAATGTGGTTGGCAAGCAAAAGCACCAACTTGGCGTTGAGCAACTCGCTCTGTTCGTCTTCAAGACCACGGTGAGCGTTGATGAGCATTTCGTAAAAGTCATCGCCCGGGGTGAAATCCCGAAAATAGCGCTGACCGGGCTCGGCAAAATGGGGTTGCAGTTGCAAGGGCATGGGGAACCTCAAATTTGAACGCCTTGTGCTGTGGCGCGCGCCAACGCCGCCAGCACTTGCGAGGACTGAAAACTGCGCCAGCGCGCGGCCACGTGCTGGTCGGGGCGGATCAGGTAACAGGTGCCGGGCCGGGCGTCGAGGCGTTGGGCCACCAGGCCTTGTTGGTCCCAAATCAGACGGTCTGCGCCTTGCCAAGTGGGGTCGGGCTGGGCGTTGGGGGGCAGCACCCACACGGTGTGCACGCTGGGCACGGTGGCCGCGAGCGCGCGGGCGGAGGCCAAGTCATCTGCAAGTGGAGCACCCTCTGGGCCGTGGCAAAACACCAAGCAGACAAAGCGCTGCCCCACGTGGGTGAGCAACCAGCCGGGGCGGCCCAGGTGCTGCAACGGGGCGTCGTCCAGCGGCGCGCCGGGCACCATGCGGCCTTCAAAGAGCTCTGTATCAGGGGTGTTGAGCACAGAATCCACCAAGAAGCTGGGCACACTCAAACGGCCGGAGTTGACCAGTTTCCGGGCAAACGGGTGGTGTTTGGCCAGTTGCAAAACGGCGCGCCGAAAGGTTTTGCTGACCCGGCTTTTGGGGGTGATGAAGTCGGTTGAACGGGTGGAGTTGCGGATGTTCTCGTCGGCCGCGTAGGTGCGGTCCTGGTCGTAGCTTTCCAGCAGATGCTCGGGGGCCTGGCCTTTCATCACCAAGGCCAGCTTCCACATCAGGTCGTCCGCGTCCTGAATGCCAGAATTGGCCCCACGCGCCCCAAACGGTGAAACTTGGTGGGCCGCGTCGCCCACAAACAGCAAGCGGCCGTGGCGAAAACGCTTCATGCGGCGGCACTGAAAGGTGTAGATGCTGGCCCACTCCAAGGTGAATTCCCGGTCGTCGCCCAACATTGCCTTCACGCGTGGCAGTATGTTTTCTGGCTTTTTTTCCTCTTCTGGGTCGGCGTCCCAACCGAGCTGGAAATCAATGCGCCACACGTTGTCGCTCTGCTTGTGCAGCAAAACCGAGTGGTTGCGGTGAAACGGGGGGTCGAACCAGAATCGGCGCTCGGCCGGAAAGTCCGCTTTCATGACCACGTCGGCAATCAGGAAACGGTCTTGGAAGACCTGGCCTTCCACGTCCAGCGCCAGCTGACGGCGGGTGGGGCTGCGGGCGCCCTCGGCCACGATCAGCCAGTCGGCATCCACGTCAAAAGCGCCGTCGGGGGTTTGCAGGGCCACGCGCGCCCCACCGCCTTGCGCCGCATCCAGCACCTGCACTCCCACCACCTTGTGCTTCCAACGCAGGTCCACGCCCACCTCCACGGCACGCGCCACCAGGGCTTCTTCCAAGTGGTATTGCTGCAGGTTGACCATGCCCGGGCGTTGATGCCCCGGCTCGGGCACCAAATCGAAGCGGTAGACCTCTTCTTCGTCCAAAAACGTTCGCCCCACGTTCCAGCTCACACCTTTGTCGCACGCAAAATTGCCCAAACCCAGGCGGTCCAGGATTTCCAAAGTGCGCTTGGCGTAGCACACCGCCCGGGAACCGACCGAAACGCTGTTGTCTTCGTCGAACACGATCACGGGCAGGCCGTGCAAGCGGGCGTCAATGGCGGCTGCCAACCCCACCGGCCCAGCGCCAATCACCACCAAGGGCTTGCGCACTGGGGGTTGGTGGCCGGCCAGATCGACCGGCGGTTTGTAGGGAAACTCAGGGTAGGTGTAGGTGGGCATGCAACTCGTCTCCAACCACTCAAGGTGTTGTTGGAGCAAGAATGTAGCCCAAAATTACGAATTGGTAAATAAATTCACCTAATCGAAATTTCAAACCGGCGCTAAATTTCGTTGTTCCAATGTGCCAGCATGCGAATCAACGCTCGGTTGACGTCGTCAAGTTCGAAGTTGTGGGCCCTGCAGGCTTCGGGAATTTGGTCCATGCGCTCGAAATGCTCCAGCCGCACCGCCAAATCGAGGTAAGCAAAATACGGCCCCTCGTTCTGCAACAGGGCCTGCACCAAGCGTTCGGGCAAAGGCAACCGTTGCAAAACGTTGGGCAGTGGTTCGTTGAGGAGCTGGTCGAGTTGGGAAAACAAGCCGGTGAGGTAGATCTCGTTGCGCAACTCCACCTGCGGCCCTGCGGACATGAGGTATTGCATCAACCGGGCACGCAGCACCATGGTTTGCCGCACCGGCAGCAAGTCCTTGTCGGAGCAGGCGCTGGGCAGTTGGTCTTGCAACCAGTCACGAATGTTTTTTTGCCCCAGCAACATCAACGCCTGGCGTATGGTGTCGATCTCGCGCTTGGCCCCAAAAACAGGGGAATTGACCACCTGCAGCAGGCGGTAGGTGAGCACTGGGTCTTGATGGATCACATCTTCAATGAGGTCGATGGACGCATCTTTTTGGAGTGCTTTTTGCACTCGCACCAGGGTCAATTTGTCCAATGGCACGCCTTGCGGGTGGTAGGAGCGCAGGGTGTTCGCCAAGGGCCAACCACACACGCCCCAGGCACGGGCCACGTCAAGGCAATGGGCAGCCAAGGCTGTTTTGCTCAGCCCTTGGTAAAGGTGCCCCGCTTGTACCGGGCTTGCTGCGCCCGTTGTGTGCGCAACCTCGGCCTGCGCCGCTTCTTGGGGCCAAAGGTGGCAAAGGTGCCTGAAACGGTCGGTGGCCTGGGTTGCCCGCGACAAAGGCGAAATTTGCAAAAGCTGATGCCCGCGTTCGGTCGCAAGGGCCATGGCTTCGTGGTACTGGGGCGGAGCAAAGTCACCCAGGTCGGGCAATTCCAGCCAGAAACCGGGGGCGGCATCCAGGGCCAACGCCTGGAGCAACAGCTCTCGATCGGCAAACGAGACCACCAAAGTGGGGGAACGGTCGGCCCATTCGTTTTGAAGCAGGTGCAGCAAATGCGCCGCGTCCACCGCTTCTGGGCGCAAAGCCCTCACCCTCAGCCTCACAGCCTCAAGCTGCCGGGTGGGGCCCCATATGGGTTGGTACGCCAGTGTGAGTTGGGCCAGGATGTTGAATGCCATACATCAGGCAATGTACTGGAACAACGACAGTTTTTGAATCTGGCCGTAGGATTGCAGTGCGGCCTGTAGGCCCAATTGTTGGCTTTGAAACTGGGAAATGCCTTTGACCATGTCGAGGTCGGTGAGGTCGGAGTGCGCTTTTTCGTGGTCCATGGCGCGTGTTTGGAGTTGCCCATCGATCACGTCCGAACGGCGAAGCAGTTCGCCCAAGCGCCCTTGCACCAACAGCAGTCGGTCCAGACCGGTGGACATTTCTTGGTGAACCCGGTCGAGCTCCTGGGTCAAGCGCGAAGAAGGGTTGGGGTTGCCCCCTCCACCGGTGGCCGAAAGTGCGTCAATCGCCCGCTGCACGGTGGCAAACAAGTCGCCCGGCTCGCTGGGCGCCAGGGTGAACCGGTCGCCAGGGGCGGCATGGCCATTGAGCGTGAGCTGCACACCCTCCACTTGCACCGACAGGTGGTTGAGTTGCTTTGACGTGCCCGGCGTGTACTCGCCAAGGTCCACCGAGCCGGCAGGCTGGTTGCCTGTGCCGTTCTTGTCGTAACGGGTGATTTCAAGAATCAGGTGCGGGGGAACATTGCCATCATCCACCACGTCAAACATGTACGAACCTTGTGTCGAAGCTTGATCGTCGTAAGGGAAGACATTCGAATTCAAGGCACTGGTGTCGTACACCCCTCCATTGCTCACCAACAGATTGCCCGTGTCGTGTTGCACGGTGAACACCCCATTGCCTGTGAGGTTGCGCATGAAAGCAAAGTTGCCATCCACCCGATTGGGCACCCCGGTTTCAGTGGACGCGGCTTGGCCAGACACCGCCTGGAACTGCACACCGTTGGGTTGACTGCCGCCGTAAACATCGGCAAAGGGCTTGCCCATGCTGTTGGTAACGCCCAAACCACCGAGCAAGGCGTTGCCTTCACTGTCCTTGGCGTTGGCCAGGTTGATCAACTGGTCCCGCAAGCCCTGGAGTTCCTGAACGATGCTGGCACGGTCGCCATTTGAGAGCGAAGTGTTGCCCCCTTGAACCACCAATTCTTTGATCCGATGCATGATGCCAACCGCATCGCTGACCGCGCCTTCCCCTTGTTCAAGCGCAGAGCGGGAACGCTCGAGTGCCCTCAAGTCGGCTTGAACCCTTTGCAGGCGGTTGCTTTCACGTTCGGCCAACGTGGCCGCCACGGGGTCGTCGGTGGCGCGCAACACCCGCTTGCCGGCAGACAGCTTCTCTTGGGACTGACTGAGCTCCAAAGACCGCTGGTTGATGCGGTTGATGGTGGCGTCGTAGCTGTTGGCCGTGCTGACTCGAAAATAGCTCATGGTGTCCTCTCAATCAACGAAAGGTCTGCAACAAGGTATCAAAAATCGACTGTACCGTCTGCAAAAACTTGGCAGACGCTTGGTAGGCCTGCTGAAACTGCAACAGCCGCGCTGCTTCTTCGTCAAGATTGACACCTGCCGCATTGGCTCGGGCTGCGGTTGCCGTGTCAGCCACGCTTTGAGAAAAAGTTGCCGCCGACTTGGCCGTTTGGATACTGGACGAGACCGCTGAAAAAACCGGGATATAACCATCCGACAGGGTGTAGCCATCCAGCGCCACGGCGTCCCGCAAAGCCAGGAGTGCCTGCCCATTGCCGGTGTTCTGGTTCATCACCTCTCCGCTGTTCGGGGGGCGGACCGTGAACGTGTCGCCCACGGTGGGCTCCCCCCGGAGCGTCAAGCTGAATCCGTCCACCTCAATGGGCTGGCCCGAAACAAAAGGCACCACGGTGGCACCGCCATCGGTGGTGTACCCACCCGACACAAATTCAATCACCGTTCCAGCTGTCAACGGCAGTGTCGAACCGCCGGGGCGGTACAGCGATTCCACCTGCAAAGAGTCGGAATTGTTGGGGTCGGGCACCACCAGCAAAGGGCTGGCAACCGCAAGCTGCGACGGAGAAGTCAGCGCCACCCTCACCTTCTCGGCCACATTGGCAAAGGGGCGCAGCAAAACCGTGTCGCCCACGTTGCCAGTTGTGGTTTCAGCGAGCCTCAGGCCATCAAACGCAAGCTCGTTCCCGGCATCAAAAAAAACCGTGGTGGGAGCATCTTGCCACACCGCTTCTGTGGGGGGAATTCCAGTGGCGTCGTAACCGGCCGCCAAATACTTTCCGTCGCTTTGCCGCTGTATGCGAACCTCTGATACGCCTGCATAAGTCACCACATAGTCGGACGCTTTGAACTGCGTGGGCGCATTGCCATTGAGCTCGTCCACCCTCAAGCCCAGGTCAGCATTGACGCTCAAGTCCTTGATGACCGACCCTTCCAACGGGTTGCCGATCGGGTTGAAAAATGCCGCACCCGGGTTGCCATTCAAATCGAGGCCCGCCATGTGCTGGCGGTTGGTCAACTCCATCATGGACAAGGCCATGCGCCCGAGCTGGTTGCGCACGTCACCAATGTCGTCGTTGTAAAAACGCAAAGCGCCCAGCAGTTCACCGCCACCGAGCAAGTCGGTGTTTACCAGGGCACTCGCGTTGCCCAAGGCCAGAGACAAATTGCCCGCCGTGTCCACCGGCGGTGGCGTGACCAGCTGGTTGGCCGTGGCGCCCAACACCAAGGGGTAAGACCCGCCAATGAACACCGTCATGGACTTGTCATCCGCCATCAACGTGGTGGTCTGCACATAGCGGTTCAGGTTGCTGATGAGCGTGTCGCGTTGGTCCAGCAGGTCGTTGGGCGACTTGCCCGAACCGTAAGCCTCAATGATTCGCTGGTTGATGTCGGCAATGTTCTGCGCGTAACGGTTGACGTCCCCAATGCCCCCTTCGATCTGGGTGCGGGTGGTGACGCGCAGCTCGTCAAGCTGCGACGCGGACTGGCGCAAACGGGCCGCAATTTCCTCAGCCCGCGTGATCACGACACCGCGTGCCGTTTGGTTCAGCGGCGACGCCACCACGTCGGCCCAGGAATTCAGAAAACCGTTGAGCTGGTTGCCCATGCCGGATTCACCCATGGGAAACAGCTGCTCCAATTGTTGCAAACGGCTGTAGCGTATGCCATCTGCAGCGGCCACCGAAGTGCTCGTGTTGGCCTCTCGGGTCAAAAATGCATTGAAACTCCGCTCAACCGACCCAATTTCCACGCCTTTGCCAAAATACCCGTTGCCAAACAACTGGCCCGGCACTTGGTTGAGTTGAACGGTTTGGCGCGAATAGCCTTCTGTGTTGGCGTTGGCAATGTTGTGGCCAATCACCTGCAACGCCGAAGCGTTGGTGATAAGCGCGCCACTGGCAATGTTGATGGCTGTCATGTCGGTGTTCCTTCAGCCTCAGGCCAATGCCCGCTGCACGTTCAGCGCGGTGTTGATCACGCGGCTGAGCTTGCTGGCGTATTGCGGGTCGGTGGCGTAACCGGCCTTTTGCAAACCCGATGCAAACGCCTGCGCCGAATGCAGGTTGTTCATGACCTTTTCGTAACGCGGGCTGTTGCCAATCAACTTGGCATAGTCGCGGAAGGAATCGGCATAGGAATCGTAAGCCCGGAATTTGGCCGTGACCTTGCGCGCCTGCCCGTTGATGTATTCGGTGGTGGTCACCTCGGCCACTTTGCCTTTCCACCCCGCTCCGGCCTTGATGCCAAACAGGTTGAACGAGGTGCTGCCATCGGGTTTTTTGATCTCGCTGCGCCCCCAACCGGTTTCGTGGGCGGCCTGACCGATCATGTAGCTTGCGGGAATACCGGTCTCCTGCGACACCTGGGCCGCGGCATCTTTGTGTTGCGACACAAACTGGGTTTGGCGCGGGTTGGCCCGACCGGTGGCAACCGAGGCTGTGCCCTCCAAACCCACGGTTTTGCCGCTCGATTTTTGCTCGATGGCGGCAGGCGTCGCCCCGATTTGTTGGTTCAACTGGCGCTCAATCATTTCGCTCAAACCGCCGGGAATGCCCGTCATTTGCGTGGCGAATTGTTGGTCCAGCAGTTCCGTGCCCAGATTGGAGGCTTCGTTTTCCATCAAACCGCTCTTCATGGACGCTTCGCGCATGCTTTTGAGGAGCTCCTTCATGAACAGGGCCTCAAATTGTTTGGCCGTTTCCTTGATGGCGGCTTTGCTGTCCCGGCCAGCCAGGCTGTTGAGGTTGTTCAGCGATGTGGAGTCGGCTGCCAAGCCGCGTTGGCTGGCAAACGACAAGGTGCTGTTGGTGGGGCCAAGGCTCATGTCAAATCACCTCCAACTCGGCGTTGAGCGCGCCAGCGGCTTTGATGGCTTGCAAAATCGACACCAAATCCTGCGGCGATGCCCCTATAGCGTTGAGCGCCTTGACCACGTCGGCCAACTTGGGCGCGCCCTCAATCGTGAGCAGGT
>JBDKEX010000120.1:0-3157 GCA_039798985.1 Pseudomonadota bacterium
CGTGCGAGCGGTTCATGATGCGCTTGCCGATTTGGTGTTCCACGCGATCGGCCTCGAGGTTGACCACCACCTCGATCATCCCGATCAAGAAACCGGCTGGCAGCAGCGTCAAAAACAACTGAAGGGTGCCCTGTGCATACGATGCCAGCGCGTAAATTGCGGGCACCAGCACAGGCACCACCAGCAGCACGCGGCGGTGGCCAATGCGCTCGACCAGGCGGCCTGCAAAGCTCAGGGAAACCAGCGTGCCAACGGCCGTGCCGATCAGGCCCAGACCCAGCTCGCCTTCTGTTACGCCCATGCTGTGTTGGAGTTCGCCCAAGCGAGGAAAAAAACCACCAAACCCAAACGCGTAAACAAAAAAAGCGGCAAACACCCGCTGGTGCGCGGGGAGCGAGAGCCCGATGCGTTGCATGAATGACATGCGATTCCCTCAGTTGGTAGGTGGCTTCAGCGAGAAATGGGTTCTACCCAATCCCCGGTCAGTTGTACGACGGTGCGCAAGGGTGTGCTGGTGCAAGAGTCGCCCACACGAATCTCAAACGCACCGGCCTCGGCCAACCAGGCGTTTCGCGCGTCGTGAAAAGCCGCGAACGAGCGCGGGTTGAAAGAGAGCTGCACCTGCTGACTTTCGCCCGGTTGCAGGTTCACCTTTCGGAAGGCCTTCAACTCTTGCGGCGGGCGCGGCAGGGCGGCGACCACGTCGTGCACATACGCCTGCACCACAGCCGATCCGGCCCGCGCGCCGGTGTTGCGCACCGTGACCGTGGCCGTGACCGACTGGCCGGGCTCGAAGCTGCCGCGATCGACCGACAAAGCCTCAAAAGCGAACTGGGTGTAAGACAAGCCATAGCCAAAGGGAAACAACGGGGCGATGCCGTGAGCGTCGTGGTGGCGGTAACCGATGAGCAGGCCTTCGTCGTAAAACACCTGGCCGTTGACGCCTGGGTAGGCCTTGGGGGAACCGAAGGCCACGGTGTCCTGCAGGGCTTGGGGCCAGGTTTGAGGCAGACGGCCCCCGGGCTCCGCCGCACCGGTCAGCACGTCGGCGATCGCGTTGCCGCATTCCTGGCCGGGGTACCAAGCCTGCAACACGGCAGGCACGGCAGCCAGCCACGGCAACAGCAAGGGCGAACCGCTCTGGAGCACGACCACTGTGCGCGGGTTGGCGGCCACCACCCGGGCAATCAGCTCGTTCTGGCGGTGCGGCAATTCAATGCCGGGGCGGTCCAGACCCTCGTTGTCCCATTCGGCGTTCAGCCCGGCAAACACAATGGCCACATCGGCGGCGCGCGCCGCCTCGACCGCTTCAGCGATTTCAGCTTCGCCCAGCAGCCGCGCTGCACCAATGCGCAGGGCGTGGAAACCGCTTTGTACCTCGCCAGCCGCCGAGGGAATTTGCGTGCTGTGCTCGACCACCAGTTCCAACACCTCGCCAGCGCGCAAGGTGCGGGTGTGAACAATCTCGTCGCTGCCTTGTGTGAAATAGGTGCCACCGGACCGCCAGTTGTCCCAAAAATCGATCACGGTTTCGCCGTTCAGACGCATCCGGCAGGGGCCGGCGGCGAACAACGAGAAAGCGTGGATACCGTCGGCATCGGCCACATAGCGCAGGGTGGTGCGGGCCGAGAAAGCTTGGCCACGTGTGACGCCCTGCGGGAGCGTGCCCACCCACAGCACCTCGCTGTTGGGCACGGTGTCGCTGCCCACCACCGGGCCGCTGAGGTCTGGCGTTCCAAAAATGTCGAACGTGACTGGCTGCACCAGCACCGGCACATAACGGTGAATGTCAGCCCCAATGTGGTGGGTGAAAACGACGCCGGGGCAGGCTTGGGCCAGCGCGTCGGCGGGGGCAATCCGGTAGTGCGCGTTCACATTGGCGCTGCCGCCACCCATGATCTGGGGCACAGTGGCAGCTCGGCCTATCAAGGCCACTTTTTGGCTGGGCTTCAACGCCAGCGGCAGCTGACCGCCGTCGTTTTTCAGCAGCACGGTGCCCTCCACCCCCAAGCGGCGGATCAGCGCGCGGTGTTCCGGCAGGTCTTCTGCACGTTCTGCGTGCACTGCCGGGTCTTCGAACCGCCCCAGGCGCGCGGCCAGCGTCAGCACGCGGCGGGCGCAGGCGCGCACCGCTTCGGCTGGCACACGCCCTTGTTGCACTGCGGCCACCAGTTTGGCCCCGCGTTCACGGGTGGGGCCGGGCATTTCCAAATCGCAACCGGCGCTAACGCTTTGGTCGGTGTGGTGTTCGGCAAACCAATCGGTCATGACCAGGCCATCAAAACCCCATTCGGTGCGCAGTATGTCGGTGACCAGGCGCTGGTGGTCGGCCGCAAACGTGCCGCCGATCCGGTTGTAACCGGTCATCACACACATGGCTGCGGCCTCTTTCACGGCGCGCTCAAAAGGCAGCAGATAAAGCTCGCGAAGCGCTCGCTCCGGGATTTCTGAGCTGGCGGTCAGGCGCTCGAACTCGCTTTCGTTGCCCACGAAATGCTTGAGGGTGGCGGCCACGCCTTGCGACTGCACCCCTTTGACATAGGCGACCGCCATTTCAGAGGCCAACCAGGGGTCTTCGGAGTGGCATTCGAAGTTGCGCCCGTTGTAAACGGTGCGGTGCAGGTTCATGGTGGGAGCCAGCAACACCTGGGCCCCTTTGAGCTTGGTTTCCACACCCAGGGCCGCGCCCATGTCGTGTATGAGTTCTGGGTTCCAGGTGGATGCCACCGACACCCCCACTGGGAAGCAGGCGGTTTTGGGGCCGTCCTTGAAAATGCCACCACGGGCGCCGTTGGGGCCATCGCTGACCTTCACGGAAGGTATGCCCAAGCGGTCGATGGGCACAGTGGACCAGAAGTCTTGCCCGGACAGCAAGGCGGCTTGTTCTTCCAGCGTCAAGGCGTCCAAAAGGCCTTCGATGTCGGGGTGTTGGGAGGTGGTCATGGGTTCAATCTCCGTGATGGCAATCAGCGTTAAAGGTCAGAAACAGGGGTGAGGGGCGATACCCAAGCGGCGTTGGCGGCAGAACTGCGCAGCACCGCCTCCACAAAGGCCAGGCTGCGCACGCCGTCGTCCAGTCCCGGCACTCGCGGCGGCTGTACAACCCCCGCGGCGTGGTCCCGCAGGTCCTGGGCAAAATCTCGGTACAGGTTGGCAA
>JBDKEX010000121.1:0-27461 GCA_039798985.1 Pseudomonadota bacterium
GAGCCTGGCCCAGGGCCTGCAAACAATCGTCGCGGCGGCGCGAGGACACCTCTATCACCACGTTCAGGGAAGCGGGTTTTTTCATCGGCGTGCCCCGGCTTTGCCACCGTTTTTCCGGCCGACGTCTTCGCCCAGCGCCGTTGCCAAGGCTTGCACGCTGGGGTCGAATGCCGCGTCCTCGGTCATGTCTTGCATCACGAATTGCTGCATGCCCGGGAAAAGGGCGATCGCTTTGTCGGTGTCAGGGTCGCTGCCGGGGGCGTAAGCACCCAGTTGAATCAAGTCGCGGCTTTTTTGGTAGCGGGAGTAGTAGTGCCTGAACTTGCGGGACAAGGCATAGTGCTCGGGCAACACCACGTTGTGCATCACCCGAGAGGCAGAGGCTTCTACATCAATGGCCGGGTAGACGCCCGATTCGGCCAAGGCCCGTGACAGCACAATGTGACCGTCCAAAATGGCGCGAGCGGCATCGGCAATCGGATCTTGCTGATCGTCGCCTTCCGACAGGACCGTGTAAAACGCGGTGATGGAGCCTTGCCCCTCTGGTCCATTGCCGCTGCGCTCCACCAGCTGTGGCAGCTTGGCAAAACAACTGGGTGGGTAACCCTTGGTGGCGGGCGGCTCACCTATGGCCAGGGCAATTTCGCGCTGGGCCATGGCGTAGCGGCTCAATGAATCCATCAGCAGCAGCACGTCTTGGCCTTGATCGCGGAAGTGTTCTGCAATGGCCGTGGCGTAGTTGGCACCCTGCATGCGCACCAGCGGGGGCGAGTCTGCGGGGGCGGCCACCACCACGGCCCGGCTGCGACCTTCCTCACCCAAAATGTCTTCGATGAACTCTTTCACCTCACGGCCGCGTTCACCGATCAAGCCCACCACAATCACATCGGCTTTGGTGAAGCGGGCCATCATTCCCAGCAAAACACTTTTGCCCACGCCAGAGCCGGCGAACAAACCCAGGCGCTGGCCGCGGCCCACGGTCAGCAAGGCATTGATGGCGCGCACTCCGGTGTCCAACGGCTCGCGCACCGGCGCTCTGTCCATGGAGTTGATGGGCGCCCGTTCCATGGGCAGCACCTCAATGTCGAGCAATGGGCCTTGATGGTCCAGCGGCGTCCCGTAGGAGTCGACCACACGGCCCAACAAACCTTGCCCCAGTGGCAGGCGCAAAACACCCCTGTCGTTGAGCAAAAGGGGCTTGGGACCTTCACCCAGACGCGGGGTAGGGCGGTAAGGCGCCAAAGGGCGCACCCTGGCTCCGCTGGCCAAGCCTTGCACGTCGCCAGCGGGCATCAAAAACGCGCGGTCACCGGCAAATCCCACCACCTCGGCCAACACTTCGGTGTCGGGGTCCGGGGGTTGATCGATCACACACTGCGAGCCCACCGGCACCTTGATGCCGTGTGCCTCCAGTACCAGCCCCGCCAAGCGCGTGAGTTTGCCGCTGCTTTCCAAGGGCGTGTGTTGGCTGGCAACTTGCCTGGCAGAAGCCATGAACTGCTGCCATTGCAAGGGCAGTTTGTTGTCAACCATGGGCTTGCTCCAAGGGCTGCCACTCCACTTGCAATCCCAGATTGGAAACAGCACGGGCCCACCGTCGCTCCACAGTCCCATCCACCGTGCCTTGGGCGGTTTCTACCTTGCAGCTGCCGCTGCTCAATTGCGGGTCTGGCACAACGCGAACGGCATGCTCGCCTATGGCTTGGGCCAAATCGTTTTGCATCAAAGCCAAGTCAGCCGGGTTGAGGCGCAAGGTGGCCGCGTGCTGGTCTTGCATTGCCAGCGCCAACGCCTCTTGCACCACCGCTTTCAGGGGCTCCAGGGGTTGACTCAGCTCGCGGCGCACCACTTGGCGCGCCAAATCGCAGGCCAGCTCCAAGATCTGGTCGGCCAGTTGTTGTTCCAGGTGTTCCAGTTGCAATTGCGCGTTCTTGAGCACTTGCGCCAGCATTTGCGACTGGTTTTGCATTTGGCGTTTCAGTGGGCCTTCCAGGGCCTTGCGGGTTTCTTCTGCGCCCGCTTGTTTGCCCATTGCAAAACCCTCTTCGTGCGCTTGTTGGCGCAGCGCATCCAAGTCCACAGGGGGCAATTCGGGCGTTTGTGGCTCGGGCGCCTGGTTTGGCGTCGCCTCTGCGGCGGTTTTTGTGCCATCCATCGACTCAAACGCCCACACCGACACCTGCTGCACTTCCTCGCGCGGAATAAAGCGTTGGTAGGAATGGGCTGTTTTGTTAGACGAAGCTGTCATCTCCGCCTCCGGCCAACATGATCTGTCCTTCGTCGGACAGGCGACGCACCACTTTCAACACGTCTTTTTGCTGCGTTTCCACCTCAGACAGCCGCACCGGCCCGCGTGTTTCCAAGTCTTCGCGCAGCCCCTCCGCCGCCCGGCTCGACATATTGGACAAGATTTTTTCCTTGAGTTCGGTGCTCGCGCCCTTGAGGGCTATCACTAGCGAATCCGAGGACACTTCTTTGAGAACCGTCTGTATGGCCTTGTTGTCCAGCTTGAGCAAGTCTTCAAAAGTGAACATCTTGTCCATGATTTTTTGGGCAAGATCGGAATCCTGTTCGCGAATCGAATCGACCACGCTGGTTTCCAAACTGGTACCCAACAGGTTGATGATTTCGGCCGCCGTTTTAACGCCACCGAGCGAACTTTTGCGGATTTTGTCACCGCCTGCCAACACCTGGTACAGCACCTCGTTCAGGTCTTTCAAGGCGGTGGGTTGTATGCCCTCCAGCGTGGCTATGCGCAACATCACTTCGTTGCGCATGCGTTCTGTGAAATGCTTGAGAATGCTGGCCGCTTGGTCCTGGTCCAGGTGCACCAAAATGGCTGCCAAAATTTGGGGGTGTTCATTGCGCAGCAACTCCGCCACAGACAAGGGGTCCATCCACTTCAAGCTCTCAATGCCTGAAACGTCGCCGCCTTGCAAAATGCGGTCGATCAATAGGGATGCTTTGTCATCACCCAGCGCGCGTTTGAGCACAGCGCGCACGTAGTTGTCGGTGTCAGACACCAGCAGGCTTTGCGACGCGGCCTCGCTGGTGAAACGCAGCACCACTTGGTCTACCTTGTCGCGAGACACCGCCCGCATGCGTGCAATGGTTTCACCCAGCCGCTGCACTTCTTTGGGCGACAGGTGTTTGAATACCTCCGCCGCTTCTTCTTCGCCCAGCGACATCAAAAATATCGCGGCGTCTTGCAGTCCTTGTTCCGTGTCCATGCCCGTTTGCCTTTCGAGGGTCAGGTAACCGCCCCAGCTGCGGCTTCACCGCCCACCCAACTCTTGATGATGTTTGCCACCGCGACCGGGTTTTCTTTGGCAAGACGCTTGGCGTCATCCAGTCGCAGCATTTCGGCAGTGACCTCATTTTGCACCGGCGTGGGCAAAGTTGCGCGTTCCGGCTGATCATCCAACAGCGCGTCGAGTTGCATGGCTTCTCGGCTGTTTGCCAAGGGCGTCAGCGAAACAGGTTGGGGCTGCATCATTTTCAGGGCCGGCCGCACCAGCCCCAAGAACAGCACCAGACCCAAAAGCACCATGCCCAGCGGCCCGGCAAAGGTTTTGAGCATGTCTTGGTTGTCGGCTTGTTTCCACCAGGCAATTTCGCTGGATTCGGTGGTTGCACGTGTGAACGAGGCGTTCATCAGGTTCACGGTGTCGCCCCGGTCTTGGCTGGCGCCTATGGCTTCTCGCACCAAAGCCGTCATTTGTTCGATTTGTTCGGCGGGGAGCGGTGTGGTGGTGGGGTTGCCTTTGGCGTCGGTTCCGGTTTTGTGGTTGACCACCACGGCTGCGCTCAGGCGCTTCACGGTACCGATGGCGTTGCGCGTGACGCGTACGGTTTTGTCCACTTCGTAATTGATCACCTGCTCGCGGCGCATGTTGGAGGTGTCGGTGCTGTTGGTGGTGACGGTGCCCGGGTTGTTTGCACCCGGCACCACGCCCACCGGAGCCGCCGCGCCATTCACTGGCGCTGTGCTGGCCCCGGGTGGCTGGTTGGCCACTGCGCCGGGAACGCCAGCTTGGGGTTGCGCTGCTGCCCCACCGGTTTCCACCACTTGCTGGCTGCGCACTGCGCTGGGTTCGCCGTTTTGGTTGGGCTTGTGCTGTTCGCTGGTCTGTTCGGTCATGGAAAAGTCGATGTCGGCCGTGACTTCGGCGCGCACGTTGTCGCGGCCCACGATCGGCTCAAGCAAATCCATGATGCGCTTGGTGTACTTCTGCTCCAACTGGCGCACGTATTCCAGTTGCTTGGCGTCAATGCTGTTGTCGCCACCGTCGGGGGCCTGCGACAGCAAAGTGCCGTGTTGATCGACCACGCTGACCGCCTTCACATCCATTTCGGGTACGCTGCTGGCCACCAAATGCACAATGCCGGCAACCTGAGTGCGATCCAGGGTGCGGCCTGGGTGCAATGTCAACAACACACTGGCCGACGGTTTTTGTTGTTCCCTGAAAAACCCGTTTTGATTCGGCAATGCCAAGTGAATGCGGGCGTCGGCCACCGACTGCAGCGAAGTGATGGAGCGGGTCAACTCGCCTTCGAGGCCGCGTTGAAAGGTCAGTCGCTCCTGAAACTGGGTCATGCCCAGGCGGGCGGTGTCCAAGGTTTCAAAGCCCGAAATTGAGCCTTTGGGCAAGCCCTGAGATGCCAGGCGCAAGCGGGTGTCGTGGACCTTGTCTGCCGGCACCAGAATGGCTGCCCCGCCCTCAGCGTGTTTGTAAGGAATGTTCAACTGCGACAGTTGGGCCAACACCGCGCCGCCGTCTTTGTCGCTCAGGTTGGCGTAAAGCACGCGCCAGTCGGGGCTGCGTCCCATGAACACCGACGCCAGCAACACCCCCACCAGAGCCGCTATGCCGAGCGCCAAGGTGATTTTTCTTCGGCCATCCAACTGCGCAAACCCTTGTATCAAAGGGTTGGGGGCCTTGATTGAAGTGGACGAAAGTTCAGCAACGGCGGTGTTCATGCGTTGGATTATGAAATCCGGGCATGGTGGGCTAAAGCAAGATAAGCCGGGTGTTTGCCCGTTTATTGAAATTTAAGTTTTCAAGGCCGGCCTTTAGCATTCATGCACCGGTTGTAAAAGCAGCTGGGTGTATTGGAGCCACCACCATGGACATGAAACTAGCCCCATTGAACAGCAGCCACCTGAGCGCCTTGCGCCCTTCCAAAGGCGCTGGAAACTTGCCCGTTGGTTCAGGTGGGGTGGGCGCGGCGCAGGGGGGATTCTCCACCGCGTTTAAAACAGCCTTGGAGAACGTGAGCGCGGCCCAAAACACCAGCACCGAAATGCAGACCCAGGTTCAAATGGGCAATCCAAACGTGAGCCTGGAGCAAACCATGATGGCCATGCAGAAGGCGCAAATCGGGTTCCAGGCCGCCTTGCACGTGCGCAATCGCATGATGCAAGCCTACACCGATGTGATGAACATGCAGGTTTGAGCTTAGTGCAGCTGGGTGGGGCGGCTGGCCTGCACCATCTGGCCGATGTCATCCAGCCAGGGCTCGGCCAAGCTGCGTATCTGGGCGTCGTGGCGTAGTATGGTCATCATGATCCGGTGCTTCTCTGCCCGTTCCATGGCCGACAGCGACATGCCGCTGGAGCGTTCCCGCAGCTGCTCGATCAGCACCGCACACGCACCTTCCAGGCGAACAACCTCATCCCAATCGTCACTGTGCGCGGCAGCCAGCATCTGGGCGCTCGTGTTCTCGATGGCTTTGTAGTATTCCAACAGGTTGATGGAGGTCATTCGCATTTTCGGGTCTGCTTTTTGGGCGATACCCGTGGTGTTTGTTTACTTGACACCTATATCGGCGCAGTATGCGTCAACTTGACCGCCGCGTGAAGCCGTTAAACCCCGAAATGTGTCAACAAAACGGGGGTATTCTGGCTCAAGCCACCGCGTCAGCACTTTGGCGTTGCAAGATGGCCAAAACATTGGCCACGGTGCTGCGCAACTCCCGCCGGTCACAAATGAAGTCGATCGCACCCTTTTCCTGCAAAAACTCGGCGCGCTGAAAACCCTCAGGCAGCTTCACCCGCACGGTGTTTTCAATCACCCGTGGGCCCGCAAAGCCAATCAGTGCCTTGGGTTCGGCGATCACCACGTCGCCCACAAAAGCAAAGCCGGCCGACACACCGCCCATGGTGGGGTCGGTCAGCACGCTGATGTAGGGCAGGCCTTTTTTGGCCAAGCGCGTCAGGGCCGCATTGGTTTTGGCCATTTGCATCAGGCTCAACAAACCTTCTTGCATGCGCGCTCCACCGGTGGCGGTAAAGCAGATAAAAGGTACTTTTTGCTCAATGGCGTTTTCTACCCCACGCACAAAGCGCTCACCCACCACCGAGCCCATGGAACCACCCATGAAGTCAAATTCAAAGCACGCCACCACCACGGGCAGGCTGTGCACCGCCCCGCCCATCACAATCAGGGCATCGGTTTCACCCGTGGCCTCCAGCGCTTCTTTGAGGCGTTCCGGGTACTTTCGGCTGTCCTTGAACTTCAAAGCGTCCACCGGAATGACTTCCTGACCGATTTCGTAGCGGCCTTCCGCGTCGAGAAACGCGTCCAGCCGGGCGCGCGACCCTATGCGGTGGTGATGCGAGCAGTGGGGGCACACGTTCTGGTTTTTTTCCAGATCGGTTTTGTACAGCACCGCTTCGCAACTGGGGCATTTGATCCACAACCCCTCGGGCACGCTTCGGCGCTCGGCGGGGTCGGTGTGGGTGATTTTGGGGGGCAACAGTTTTTCAAGCCAGGACATGCGTTCTCCTTGCTGGTTCGTCAGATGGGCGCATTATGCGCGCAAGCCATCCAGGGCGGCGCGGATACCGCTCAGGAATTCGGCTGCCACCGGGGCAACGCGGTCACGCGGTTCGTTTTCGATCAGCTGGATGATCTTGGAGCCGATGACTACGGCGTCAGCGGTTTTGCCCACCGCGCAAGCGGTCACCGCATCGCGAATGCCGAACCCTACGCCCACGGGCGTGTTCACGTGCTGGCGAATTTTGGGCAACATGGCCTCGACCGCGTCGGTGTCCAAGTTCCCGGCACCCGTTACACCTTTTAGAGAAACGTAGTACACATACCCGCTGGCAATGCGGCCCACTTGTGCCATGCGTTCTGGCGTGGAGGTGGGCGCAAGCAGAAAGATCATGTCCAAACCGTGCGCCTTGAGCGCTTGCGCAAAAGCCTCGGATTCCTCGGGCGGGTAGTCCACGATCAACACGCCGTCCACGCCCGCGGCTGCGGCATCGCGCACAAACGCGCTGCCCTGGTTGGGCTGCGCGTGCTTCAAGTCGTAGCGCTCCACCGGGTTGGCGTAACCCATCAGCACCACGGGGGTGGTGGCGTCCTTTTGCCTGAAGGTGCGAACCATGTCCAGCACCTGGGACATGCCAATACCGAAGGTCAGCGCTTTTTCACCGGCCTTTTGGATCACCGGGCCATCGGCCATGGGGTCGGAAAATGGAACGCCCAACTCTATGATGTTGCTGCCCGCTGACACCATAGCGTGCATCAGGTCGGGGGTTGAGTCGGCATAGGGGTACCCTGCAGTCACGTAGGGGATCAACGCCTTGCGGCCCTGCGCCTGCAATGCCTTCAAAGTGGATTCGATGCGGTTCATGGCGTCAGGCTTTCATCAGGGTCACGGTTTGTTCCAATCCGCCTTTGACGGATTGACCCCGGCAGCTGGGGCGGCAGTAAAAGTCCGCTTGCGACAGGTCGGCCACGGTGCCTATGTCTTTGTCGCCCCGGCCCGACAGGTTGACCAAAATGCTCTGGTCTGGGCGCATCCCCTTGGCCAGTTTCATGGCGTAGGCCACGGCGTGGCTCGATTCCAGCGCGGGAATGATGCCTTCGGTGCGACACAGGTAGTGGAACGCTTCCAGCGCCTCGGTGTCAGTGATACCTACGTATTCGGCGCGGCCAATGTCTTTCAAGTAGGCGTGCTCGGGGCCCACGCCGGGGTAGTCCAGGCCAGCGCTGATGCTGTGGGTTTCGGTGATTTGGCCGTTTTCGTCCTGCAAAATATAGGTGCGGTTGCCGTGCAGCACGCCCGGCTGCCCCAGCTGCAGCGAAGCCGAATGCTTGCCCGTGTCCAATCCCTCACCAGCAGCTTCCACACCAATCAGGCGGGTTTTTTCGTGAGAAATATAGGGGTGAAAAATCCCCATGGCATTGCTTCCGCCGCCCACGCATGCAATCACCGCGTCAGGCTGCAGTTCGACCCCATTGCCCGGCAATTTCAGGTCGGCCATCATCTCGGGCATTTGCACCAAGGCCTCATTGCCAATCACGCTCTGGAAGTCGCGCACCATCATGGGGTAGGGGTGGGGGCCCGCCACCGTGCCGATGATGTAGAAAGTGTTTTCCACGTTCGTCACCCAGTCGCGCATGGCCTCGTTCAACGCGTCTTTCAGGGTTTTGCTGCCGCTTTCCACCGGCACCACCGTGGCGCCCAGCAACTTCATGCGGTAGACGTTGGGGCTTTGGCGCTTCACGTCTTCGGCACCCATGTAGACCACACATTCCAGCCCATAGCGGGCGCAGATGGTGGCGGTGGCCACCCCGTGCTGGCCCGCGCCGGTTTCGGCAATGACGCGAGGCTTGCCCATGCGTTTGGCCAGCATGGCCTGGCCAATCACGTTGTTGATTTTGTGCGCGCCGGTGTGGTTCAGGTCTTCGCGTTTCAGAAAAATCTGCGCGCCGCCCATTTCTCGGCTGGTTCTGGCAGCGTGGTAAACCGGGCTCGGTCGGCCTACAAAGTGTTTGAGTTCGTAGTTGAACTCCGCCAGAAAAGCAGGGTCGTGCTGGTACTTGGCGTAGGCTTCGCGGAGTTCGGCAATGGCGTGGGTCAGCGTTTCGCTGATGAAACTGCCCCCGTAAGGGCCAAAATGGCCACGGGCATCGGGTTGTTGGTAATCGTACATGGTGGGGTGATGGTTGTGTTCGTTGGGCCTGGCGCGGCGCAACAGGTGACCAACACCTGTTTTTTGCTCGCTGCAGGCAGATCAGATGCGGTCTGTGAGGTCGTCCGCCTGGCGAACAGCGGCCATGAACTGGTCAATCCGTTCATGGCTTTTGATGCCTTTGGCGCTCTCCACGCCCGAACTCACGTCAACCGCCCAAGGGCGTGCCAAGCGTATGCCATCGGCCACGTTTGCAGGTGTGAGTCCACCAGACAAAACGAGGCGATCGCTGGCGTTTAGTTGCGGGTGTGACCAATTGAAAGCTGTCCAGTCAAAAGCGTGTCCGCCGCCGCCGTAACCTTGGACCTGAGCGTCCAACAAAATGGCTTGGGCATCGGCATTGTCGTGGGCGTATTTTAGGAGATCGAATTCACCCGCGCCATCCCCCAGGGGAATGCGTGCAGCGCGCAGGTAAGGGCGCTGAAACCGCAGGCATTCTTCCACGGTTTCATCGCCGTGGAACTGCAAAAGTGCGTTCGGTACCGCTTCCAGCCCCTGTGCCACTTCGTGGGGGCTTGCGTTCACAAACAACAAAACCGGCGTAACAAAGGGCGGCAAATGGCGGGCGAGTTCGCGTGCGCGCTGTGGCGGCACATAACGTGGGCTCGGCGGGTACAGCACAAAGCCGACCGCATCTGCTCCTGCACGAACGGTGTGTACAACGTCTTCTTCTCGGGTAAGGCCGCACACCTTGACTCGGGTGCGGCGCGTGCCGGTGTTCATGGGCATAACAGCTTGAAAGTGAGAGGTCAGGGCAGCCACTGCACAGAAGGCACCACAGTTGGCAGGCCCCAATGGGCGTCGTAAACCGGGCCCAAGAAGTAAAGGCCGTCGGGCATAAAGGTGGGGGCTGCGGCCTCTCTGCTGCGCGCTTCCAACACCTCAAGCATCCAACTGGCGGGCTTTTGCCCTTGGCCCACAGCCAGCAGGCAGCCCATGATGTTGCGAATCATGTGGTGCAAAAATGCGTTGGCTTCAAACTCGAATCGCCAATAAGGGCCTTTGCGTGTGATGACGATTTCGCGCATTTGCTTCACCGGCGACAAGGCCTGGCATTGCGCAGCGCGAAACGAGGTGAAGTCGTGCTCCCCCACCAGATGCTGGGCGGCCGCTTCCATGGCTTGAGCATCTAGCGAGCGAAACACCCAGCCCACTCGCCCGGCTTCCAAACTCGGGCGTACCGCAGACTCCAACACCACATAGGCATACCGCCTGGCCACTGCGCTGGCCCGTGCGTGGAAGGCTGGCGGCACCGGTAGGGCCCATTGCACGGCAATGTCCAAGGGCAAGTAGCGGTTGGTGCCACGTACCCAAGATTGCGGTTCGCGCAGCACATGGGTGTCGAAATGAACCACTTGCATCATGCCATGAACCCCGGCATCGGTTCTGCCTGCACAAAGTGTGTTGACCTGATCAACGGCAGCAAATTGGGCCAGCGCCCGCTCGAGTTGGTCTTGCACCGTTTGCCCACTGGGCTGGCTTTGCCAGCCCTGGTAAGCCGTTCCGCTGTAACTGATGCCGAGCGCCAAACGCTCCAATGGCGTGGTTTGCGCTGAGGTCAAGACAGTTGAGCAAGGAAAGCGCGCGCGCGCGCCTGCAGTTCGCCGGTGGATTCAGCCTCCACTTCCTCGGCCAAAGAGCGGGCGCCCTCGGTGTCACCTATTGCCTCGAATTCTTGGGCCAAAGAAAGTTTGGTTTCCATCGGGTCGTCGCTGGCGTTTCCTTCGGTGACTTCAAGGTCTGAGAGGTCGTCAATAGGCTCTGCCTCGGGCGTTGCAACAGGTTCCGGTGCCGACACTGCTTCTTCTTCGGGGAGATCCAAGTCCAGCGACAGACCGCCCATGTCAAAGGCGGCAGGGGTTGGCGCGGGTTCAGCGGCTGCTGCCGGGGTTTCTGCTGCTGAGTCCAAATCGCCCAGGTCCAAGTCAAAGTCCAAACTGTTTTCAGTCTGAGGGGGCGCTGCCGTTTCTACTGGAGCCACGGGGGCTTCTGGCTCAGTGATATCGAAGTCGAAGTCAAGGGCGTGGGCCGTTTCTTCAGTCGGCGTTTCTGCTGCCAATGGTTTTGGTTCAGGGGCTACCGGCTCAGGCGCTTCAAAGCCCAAGGACATGTCCTCGTCTACCAGGGCACCTTGGGCGGTGGCCGGCGCTTCGCCAAAACTCAGATCCAAGTCCACGTGGTGATCGTCAGTTTCAGGGGCGGCCGCCTCTGAACTGTCGGCCAGGCCATTCAAATAGAGCGCATTGTCAGGATCCAGGCGGAAACCCATGTTCCGGGCGGCTTCCCAGTCTGGCCCTTGCCCTTGAGTGAGTTTTAAGACATTCTTTGCGGTTGACTCAAAGTGGGCGCGGTCCTTGCGCAGTGCGTAAACCTCCAGCAATTTGAGATGAACCGCCGTGCGTTCTGGCTGGGTGTGGAGCGCGTCCAACAACACGTTTTCCGCTTCCGCATCGCGCCCATAGGCCAAAAGCACATCGGCTTCGGCCACCCGGTCTACATCGCCTGAAATGTCCAATTGGCTCAAAGAGTACATCATGGAAGAAGGTGCGCCCTCTTCGGAGGTGTCCACACTCTGTCCACCGCTGGCATCAAAGAACGACTCGTTCGCATCTTTGGACTCGTCAAAGCTGCTGGGCAAGGGGGCTTGCGCCGTTTTGCGCTTGCGCAGGCGAAGCAGGGCCAACAGCCCCACAAGCGCAGCTGCACCTCCCGCTGCAGGCAAGGCCAAGGGGTTATCGAGCAGCTCATTGACCAGATCCATTGCACCGCTTTCAGGCGCAGCTTGCGGTGCGGGCGTGGCCGGTTTGGGGGCGGGCGCCGGTGGAGCAGCCGGTGCTGGGGGAGGTTCTGCCACGGCAGGCGCCTTGACCGCGGGCACGGCCGCGGTTTCGGTGGTGGGCGGCGCAACGTTCACCGGGGCGGGCGTGGTGGCCGTGGCTTCTTTGATTTTGTTGAGTTCGTCCAGGTTTCTGGCCAATTCGGCGGCCCTGGCTTGCGCTTCGGCAGCCTGTTTTTCCTTGGCAATCTTGTCTTCGGCCGCCGCCTTTTCTGTCACACCACCTTTGGACAGGGTGAGCTTGTCCGGGGTGGTCGCAGCCGCTTTGTTGTCTTTGATCTCGGTTTGCACCTTGCCCGATGCGCTGCGCCCATCTGCAGCGGGGGCCACTTCGCCAGCTGCACCTGCCAAGCGCCGGCGGAAATCGTTGAAATCCCGGCTTTGGGCCGCAATCAGTCGCTTGGCCTCTCGGTCGTCAATCGACTCCAACGCCTTGTCCCCAGGCAGGTCCACCACAGCGCCAGCCTTGATTCGGTTGACATTGTTGCCAATGAACGCATTCGGGTTGTTCCTCAACAGCCCCACCAGCATTTGCTCCAACGACACCTGGGCGGGCTTGTATTGGTTGGCAATTTCGCCGGCTGTTCCGCCCTTTCGCACTGTCACACTGTCGGCTGTTTTGCCAGCTGTGGGGGTGGGGCGAGGGGCGGCGGCAGGCGTGACAGGTTTGGCTCCGGTGGCCTCCGGCATTGGGGGCGCAATCGGTTGCTCAGGCGGTGTTGCAGCACCCGCCCTGGAGGCCGCAGCTGCAACTGGCGCTACAGGGGCGGGCGCAGGACGCAGGTTTGGCGGGTCCAGCAACAGGGTGTAGCCTCGGGTCAACCGGCCATTGGCCCAGTTGGCTTGCAACACCAAATCCAAAAAGGGTTCGTTGATGGCTCTGCCGGTGTTGATCCGCAGCACGGTTCGACCGTCGGAACGCTTCTGCAACGAAACCTGCAAATCTGCGAGCGCGGCGTTGTACTCCATGTTGGCCGCACGGAAGGCATCTGGCGGGGCAATGTTGACCACCAGCGAAGTTGCTTCTTCGGCAGTTATGGCAGGTATATCAATTTCTGCCCGCAGAGGTTCCCCCAGATTGGATTGCACCGAGGCTCGGCCCAAGGCCACCGCCCAGGCTTCTGTTGCGGGCAGCGCAAAGGCCAGCAAAGCGGCAACGGCCACAGCACTGAGGCGTCCTCGCCGGTTCAAAAGACGAGCGGCGCGGTTCGGTGGGGGTGATTCCGTTGTGAAGGGGGGGACTTGCTGCACAGTTACCTCAGCCATTTTTATCAGGAAAACACCTTAACATCAACACGTTACAGTGACAAGCTAAGACGGCCGATGAACAGGCCCGCACACAAAGAGTGCGCGGTCTGTGCGATTTTGTGTTGTGACTGCACAACATGCAAAGAACCCAACGTCGGACTGCCCAACTGACAGCCCGACTATAACGCCTGGCAGGCGTGTTGCGCGACGGTCAAGCGCTCAGCAAAATGCGCAACATGCGGCGCAGCGGTTCGGCAGCACCCCACAGCAGTTGGTCACCGATCACAAAGGCGGACACATACTCTGGCCCCATGTTCAGTTTGCGCACTCGGCCCACGCCCACCTCCAAGCCACCGGTGATGGCGGCCGGTGTCAATTCTTTGACGGTGATGGCGCGGTCGTTGGGCACCCACTTGACCCAAGGGTTGCCACCCTGGATGATGGCCTCGATTTCGGCCAGGGGCAGGTCCTTTTTCAGCTTCAGAGTCAATGCCAAGCTGTGGCAGCGCATGGCGCCAATACGCACGCACAGCCCATCAACCGGGATGGTGGCTTCAGTGCCCAAAATCTTGTTGACTTCGGCCTGGCCCTTCCACTCTTCCTTCGACTGGCCATTGGGCAGTTGCACATCGATCCACGGGATCAGGCCGCCAGCCAAAGGCGCGCCGAAAAATTCGGTTGGTACGTCTTCGCGGATGGTTTTGGCCACTTTGCGGTCAATTTCCAGGATGGCGGAAGCAGGCGTGGCCAATTCGTTGGCCACAGCACCGTGCACCACGCCCATGCCCTTGAGCAGCTCGCGCATGTGGTTGGCGCCGCCGCCCGAAGCAGCCTGATAAGTCATGGAGCTGACCCACTCGACCAAACCTTCTTTGAACAGACCGGCCAAACCCATCAACAAAATAGAGTTGGTGCAGTTGCCGCCAATCCAGTTCTTGCCGCCCGCGGCCAGCGCTTTGCGGATCACGCCGTCGTTTACCGGGTCCAGCACGATCACAGCGTCAGATTCCATGCGCAGTGATGAGGCAGCGTCAATCCAGTGGCCGTTCCACCCGGAGGCGCGCAGTTTGGGAAAGACTTCTTTGGTGTAGTCACCGCCTTGCGCGGTGATGATGATGTCGCACTTGGACAGGGCCGCAATGTCGTTGGCGTCTTGCAGCGTGGTGTGCGCTTTGGCCTGCGCCGGGGCTTTGCCGCCTGCGTTGGAGGTCGAGAAAAAAATCGGTTCAATGTGTTCGAAGTCGCCCTCGGCCACCATGCGGTCCATCAGGACCGAACCCACCATGCCGCGCCAGCCTACCAGGCCGACCAAATTACCCACTTTGCTCATCGCGTTGCCCTTTCAAGTTTCAAAAAATTGGGGCAAACGCCCCGTTGGTTTTGCCCGGCTCGTCTGGCCGGGTGGGGGCGCGACGAACCGGAGCTGATTCAGCCCTTAATGGTGGTTTTGGTGATGGCGGACACGACCGCATCGCCCATTTCGCGCGTGCTGACCTTTTGCGTGCCCTCAGACCAAATATCGGCCGTGCGCAGGCCCGAGGCGAGCACATATTTCACCGCTGACTCGATGCGGTCGGCGGCTTCGGCTTGGTTGAGAGAGAAACGTAACATCATGGCAGCAGACAGTATTGTAGCCAGTGGGTTTGCAATACCCTTACCGGCGATGTCAGGTGCGCTTCCGTGGCTGGGTTCGTACAGCCCTTGGCCTTTGGCGTTCAGGCTGGCCGAGGGCAGCATGCCAATCGAACCGGTGAGCATGGCTGCTTCGTCGCTCAAGATGTCGCCAAACATGTTGCCGGTGAACACCACGTCAAACTTTTTGGGGGCCTTCACCAGTTGCATGGCCGCGTTGTCCACGTACATGTGTTCCAGTTCGATGTCGGGGTATTCCTTGTGGACTTCGGTGACCACGTCTTTCCAGAACTGGAAGGTTTCCAGCACGTTGGCCTTGTCCACACTGGTGACTTTTTTGCTGCGCTTGCGGGCGGCTTGAAAGGCCACGTGGGCAATCCGCTCGATTTCCGGGCGTGAATAGCGCATGGTGTCAAACGCCTCTTCGGTGCCAGGGAAGTGGCCATCCACCGCAGTGCGGCGTCCTCGCGGTTGCCCGAAGTAGATATCACCCGTCAGTTCACGAATGATGAGTATGTCGAGTCCAGCCACCAGCTCTGGTTTCAGGCTGGAAGCGCCCACCAACTGCTCGTAGCAAATGGCTGGGCGGAAGTTGGCGAACAACTCCAGGTTTTTGCGCAAACCCAAAATCGCTTGTTCTGGGCGCAAGGGGCGGTCCAGTTTGTCGTACTTCCAGTCGCCCACAGCACCAAACAGCACCGCATCGGCCGATTGGGCCAACGCCAACGTGGATTCCGGCAAGGGGTGACCGTGCGCCTCGTAAGCCGCACCCCCTACCAACGCATGTTCCATCTCGAACGACAAATCCAACACATTCAGGACCCTGACCGCTTCGGCCACGATTTCGGTGCCGATGCCGTCACCCGGTAATACTGCAATTTTCATGTGACTGATGGCGCCCTTGGGCGCGTTGAGGGTTCGTGGTTGGTGTGTTGGGGGTCAAAGCAAGTCGGTGTTGGCCAACCAAGGTTTTGTGGCCAGGCGTTCGGCTTCGTAGGCCGCAATCTTGTCTTTGTGGCGCAGCGTCAGGCCAATGTCGTCCAGTCCATTGAGCAGGCAGTACTTGCGGAAGGGCTGCACGTCGAACGGGATCTCCTCGCCCTGCGGGCGCACGATCACTTGGCGCTCCAAGTCCACCGTGAGCTGGTAGCCTGGAAAGGCGTGTACTTCGTCAAACAGTTGGGCCACCGTGGCTTCGGGCAGCACGATCGGAAGCAGGCCGTTTTTGAAGCAATTGTTGAAGAAGATGTCCGCAAAACTGGGGGCGATCACGGCACGGAAACCGTACTGGTCAATGGCCCAAGGCGCGTGTTCTCGGCTGGAGCCACAACCAAAATTCTTGCGCGCCAGCAATATCTGGGCACCTTGGTAGCGGGGTTGGTTCAGCACAAAGTCCGGGTTGGGTTTGCGGCTGTTCGGGTCCTGGCCGGGGTAGCCCACATCCAGGTAGCGCCATTCGTCGAACAAATTGGGCCCGAACCCGGTTTTGCGAATCGACTTGAGGAACTGTTTGGGAATGATGGCATCGGTATCGACGTTTTCCCGGTCCATGGGAGCCACGATTCCCGTGGTGACAGTGAATTTGTTCATGGTTTTGCTTTACTTGTTCGCTGCTTTTTCGATCGCCGAGCCTGCGCTTCGCAGGTCTTCGCCGATACCGCGAACCGTGTTGCAGCCCGATGCAAGCATCAGGGTTCCCAAGGCAATCAACGCAAAAATCCGTTTCATGGTGTGCTCCGTGGGTTCAAGCGAATTGGCGAATGTCCACAAAATGCCCGTGGATGGCGGCCGCAGCGGCCATGGCTGGACTCACCAAGTGTGTACGTCCGCCCGCGCCTTGACGCCCTTCAAAATTGCGGTTGCTGGTGGAGGCGCAACGCTCGCCAGGCTCCAGTCGGTCGGCGTTCATGGCCAAACACATGCTGCAGCCGGGTTCACGCCATTCAAAGCCGGCGGCCTTGAAAATTTCGTGCAGGCCTTCGCGTTCGGCCTGTTCTTTGACTTGCCCCGAACCCGGCACCACCAGCGCCAGTTTGATGTTTTTGGCCACTTTTTGGCCCAGCTTCTTGACCACTGCCGCGGCATCACGCATGTCTTCGATGCGGCTGTTGGTACAAGAACCGATGAACACCTTGTCCACGAAGACGTCGTTCAGGGCTTTGCCGGGCTCCAGACCCATGTACTGCAGGGCGCGCTCCATGGCGCCCCGTTTGTTGGCGTCTTTTTCTTTGTCGGGGTCAGGCACCACAGCAGTGATCGGCAAGACCATCTCGGGGGAAGTGCCCCAGGTCACCTGCGGCAATATTTGGCTGGCGTCCAGTTCGACCACCGCATCAAAATGTGCGTCGGTGTCGGAATGCAGTGTCTTCCAGTACGCAATCGCCTGTTCCAAAGCCACGCCGGTGGGGGCCAGAGGCCGGCCTTTGACATATTCGATCGTCTTGTCGTCCACCGCCACCAAGCCAGCACGTGCGCCGCCTTCAATGGCCATGTTGCACACCGTCATCCGGCCTTCCATGCTCAGGGCGCGTATCGCGCTGCCACCGAATTCAATGGTGTAGCCGGTGCCGCCCGCGGTTCCTATTTTGCCGATGATGGCCAGCACAATGTCTTTGGCGGTACAGCCTTTGGGCAGCTGCCCGTCTACCTTTACCAGCATGTTTTTGGCCTTTTTAGCCAGCAGTGTCTGGGTGGCCAGCACATGCTCAACCTCGCTGGTGCCTATGCCATGCGCCAGCGCGCCAAATGCGCCATGGGTGGAGGTATGGCTGTCGCCGCAGACCACGGTCATGCCGGGCAAGGTGGCACCGTTTTCGGGACCCACCACGTGGACGATGCCTTGCCGTTTGCTCAAAAAGGGAAAGTACGCCGCCGCGCCAAATTCCTTGATGTTGGTGTCCAGCGTGGTGATCTGTTCTTTGCTGATGGGGTCGGTGATGCCGTCATAACCCAATTCCCAACCCGTGGTGGGGGTGTTGTGGTCGGCTGTGGCCACCACAGAGCTCACCCGCCACACCTTGCGCCCCGCCACACGCAGGCCTTCGAAGGCTTGCGGGCTGGTGACTTCGTGCACCAAATGGCGGTCGATGTAGAGCACCGCAGTGCCATCTTCTTCGGTGTGGACGATATGCTCGTCCCAAATTTTGTCGTACAGGGTGCGTGCCATGGTGCGAAGTGCTGTAGGTCTAGGGCGCAAAAGCAATCCAACATTTTAAGCGCTGTGGGTGCGCATTGGCTGGTTTGTGGTTGCGCAAAAAAACCCGCCGAAGCGGGTTGTGGTGGCTGGCGGCCGTGAATCAGCGCTGGGCCAGCGGCTTGACGTCGCGGCGCACCGAACCCGTGAACAGCTGACGCGGGCGACCGATTTTGTACTCGGGGTCGCTGATCATTTCGTTCAACTGGGCGATCCAGCCCACGGTGCGGGCCAGCGCGAAAATGCCTGTGAAAAGGTTGACAGGGATGCCGATGGCGCGCTGCACGATACCGGAGTAGAAGTCCACGTTCGGGTAAAGCTTGCGCTGGACGAAGTAGTCGTCTTCCAGCGCGATTTTTTCCAGCTCCTTGGCCAATTTGAACAGAGGGTCGTTTTCCAGACCCAGTTCTTGCAACACTTCGTTGCAGGTTTCCTGCATCAGCTTGGCACGCGGATCGTAGTTTTTGTAAACGCGGTGACCAAAACCCATGAGCTTGACACCCGAGTTCTTGTCTTTGACCTTTTCCATGAACTCACCCACTTTGGCCACACCGCCTTGGCGTTGGATGTCTTCCAGCATGGTCAAGCAAGCCTCGTTGGCACCACCGTGGGCGGGGCCCCACAGGCAAGCCACGCCGGCTGCAATGGCCGCAAACGGGTTGGTGCCCGACGAACCGCACAAACGCACGGTCGAGGTGGACGCGTTTTGTTCGTGGTCGGCATGCAAAATGAAGATGCGGTCCATGGCGCGTTCCAGCACCGGGTTGACCTTGTACTCCTCGCAGGGTGTGCCGAACATCATGCGCAAGAAGTTGCCCGAGTAGCTCAGGTCGTTCTTGGGGTACATGTAAGGTTGGCCAATGCCGTATTTGTAGGCCATGGCCACCAGCGTGGGCATTTTCGCGATCAGGCGAATCGCGGCAATGTGGCGGTGTTCTGGGTTGTTGATGTCGGTGCTGTCGTGGTAGAAGGCCGACAAAGCGCCAATCAACCCGGTCAACACAGCCATGGGGTGGGCATCACGGCGGAACCCACGCAGGAAGAACTGCATCTGCTCGTTCACCATGGTGTGGTTGATGACGAGTTTGTGGAAATCACCGCGGGTTTTTTCGTTCGGCAGCTCGCCATTGAGCAGCAAATAGCAAGTGTCCAGGTAATCACACTGGGTGGCCAGTTGCTCTATGGGGTAGCCGCGGTACAGCAGTTCACCCTTGTCCCCGTCGATGTAAGTGATGGCCGACTGGCAGGACGCCGTGGACAGGAAACCCGGATCGTATGTGAACATGCCGGTTTGGGCGTACAGCTTGCGGATGTCAATGACATCGGGGCCGATGTTGCCAGCGTACATAGGCAAGTCGACGCTGGGTGCCCCATTGCTGAACGACAGGGTGGCTTTGTTGTCAACGAGTTTCATGCGGTTTCCTTCTTAGGGTGGGCTCAAACGGTGGGCTCGGGCGTGCGCAGCAGGCCCAGCAGTTCAATTACTTCCTCGGTTGCCAATGCGCCGCTGGGTTCTTTGCGGCGCAACAACAGGTCCATCAGGTCGTTGTCGGACAAGTCCATCAACGCTGCCATGGCCCTGGCCTGCCGAACGGTCATGCCGGACTCGTGCCTGGCAAAAAACCGTTCGATGAACAAATCGTTTTCCAGCAACCCGCGGCGGCAACTCCACTTGAGGCGGCTCAAGCTTCTTTCGTCCAGCGGGTCGTGATCGTTCATGGTGCTGTGGCAAATCGGACAGGCAAATCAGATGGCGCGACGAACCATCATTTCCTTGATCTTGCCGATCGCCTTGGTGGGGTTCAGGCTCTTGGGGCAGACGTCCACACAGTTCATGATGGTGTGGCAACGGAACAGGCGGTAGGGGTCTTCCAGGTTGTCCAGGCGTTCCGCTGTGCCTTGGTCGCGGCTGTCAGCAATGAACCGGTAGGCTTGCAGCAGGCCTGCCGGGCCCACGAACTTGTCGGGATTCCACCAGAAACTGGGGCAGCTGGTGGAGCAGCTGGCGCACAGAATGCACTCGTACAGGCCGTTGAGTTCCTCGCGCTCTTCCGGGCTTTGCAGCCGTTCCTTTTCAGGCGGCTGGGTGTCGTTCATCAGGTAAGGCTTGATGCTGTGGTACTGCTTGAAGAACAAGGTCATGTCCACGATCAAATCGCGCACCACAGGCAGCCCGGGCAGAGGCTTTAACACGATGTCGCCCTTGAGCGTGTTCATGTTGGTCAAGCAGGCCAGGCCGTTCTTGCCGTTGATGTTCATGGCATCTGAACCACAAACACCTTCGCGGCAGGAGCGCCGGAAAGTCAGGGTGGGGTCCACCGCTTTGAGCTTCATCAAGGCGTCGAGCAGCATGCGATCGGTGTCGTCGAGTTCGACATCGATGGTTTGCATGTAGGGCTTGGCGTCCTTTTCGGGGTCGTAGCGGTAGATCTTGAATGTGCGTTTGGCCATTTGGGTGCTCCAGATCAGTGCTTGCTCAGAACGTGCGAACCTTGGGTGGCACGGAATCGACGGTCAACGGTTTGAGGTTGACGGGCTTGTAGGTCAGCGAGTTGTCTGCGCTGTGCCACAGGGTGTGCTTCATCCACTCTTTGTCGTTGCGACCCAGCGGGAATTCGGCATCGTCGGCACCGCGCTCGTAGTCGTTCACGGTGTGAGCACCGCGGCATTCTTTGCGGGCGGCAGCCGAGGTCATGGTGGCCTGGGCGCATTCAATCAGGTTTTCAACTTCCAGCGCCTCAATGCGCGCTGTGTTGAAGACCTTGGACTTGTCTTTGAGGGTGATGTTGGCCACGCGGTCGCGCATGGCGTTGATCTTGACCACTCCGGCATCCATGCTGGCCTGGGTGCGGAACACGCCAGCGTGTTGCTGCATGCTGGCGCGCAGCTCGTTGGCCACGTCTTGCGCGTATTCGCCGGACTGGCTGGCATCCAAACGGGACAGGCGCGCCAATGTGCGGTCTGCAGCGTCTTGAGGCAGGGCTTTGTACTCGGCCTTGGGGTTCACGTTGGCCACAATGTGGTTGCCAGCGGCGCGCCCGAACACCAGCAAATCCAGCAAAGAATTGGTGCCCAGGCGGTTGGCGCCGTGCACCGAGACACAAGAGCATTCGCCCACGGCATACAGGCCGCCTACCACTTTTTGGCCGCCGTTGCCGTCGGGTGTGACCACCTGGCCGTTGATGTTGGTGGGAATGCCACCCATCTGGTAGTGGATGGTCGGTACCACGGGGATCGGTTTTTTGGTGATGTCGACGTTGGCGAAATTGTGGCCAATTTCATACACCGAGGGCAGGCGCTTGAGGATATCGTCTTTGCCCAGGTGGGTCATGTCCAAGTGGATGTAGTCCTTGTTCGGACCGCAGCCGCGGCCTTCCTTGATTTCCTGGTCCATGCAACGGGAAACGAAGTCACGCGGGGCCAGGTCCTTCAGGGTGGGCGCGTAGCGCTGCATGAAGGGTTCGTTGTTGGCATTGCGCAAAATGGCGCCCTCACCGCGGCAACCTTCGGTCAATAGCACGCCCGCACCGGCCACGCCAGTGGGGTGGAACTGCCAAAATTCCATGTCTTGCAGCGGAATGCCTGCGCGCGCCGCCATGCCCAAACCGTCGCCGGTGTTTATGAAGGCGTTGGTGGAAGCCGCGAAGATGCGACCTGCACCACCGGTGGCCAGCAGGGTGGTCTTGGCTTCCAGGATGTAGGTGTCGCCGGTTTCCATTTCCAGTGCGGTCACGCCCACCACATCGCCGTCGGCATCGCGGATCAGGTCCAAGGCCATCCACTCCACGAAGAAAGTGGTGCGGGCAGCCACGTTTTGCTGGTACAGCGTGTGCAGCATGGCGTGACCTGTGCGGTCGGCAGCCGCGCAGGCACGCTGAACCGGCTTCTCGCCGTAGTTGGCGGTGTGACCGCCGAACGGACGTTGGTAAATGGTGCCGTCGGCGTTGCGGTCAAAAGGCATGCCAAAGTGTTCCAGTTCATAGACCACTTTGGGGGCTTCGCGGCACATGAATTCGATGGCGTCTTGGTCACCCAGCCAGTCGGAACCTTTGACCGTGTCGTAGAAATGGTAGTGCCAGTTGTCTTCGGCCATGTTGCCCAGGGAGGCACCGATACCGCCTTGCGCGGCTACCGTGTGCGAACGGGTGGGGAACACTTTGGACAGAACAGCCACGTTCAAGCCCGCGCGGGCCAGTTGCAACGATGCACGCATGCCGGAACCGCCGGCTCCAACGATCACGACATCAAAACGGCGGCGGGGCAGGGAAGCAGTGTTGGTCATGGCTTAGAGCCTCCAGAGAACAGACAGGGCCCAGCCGGCACAACCGACCAGCCAGACGAGGGTGAATACATGCAGGGCCAAGCGCAGGCCCACCGGCTTGACGTAATCCATCCATATGTCGCGGATGCCTATCCAAACGTGCCAGATCAGCGCGATGACCACCGAGAAGGTGAGGAATTTCATCCACTGGGCGGCAAAGATGCCCGCCCATTCGTTGTAGCCGATCGGACCGGTGGTGGTCAGCACCTGAACCAGCAGGACCAGGGTGAACAGCGCCATGACGGCAGCGCTGACCCGTTGGACCAGCCAGTCGCGCAGGCCGTAGTGGGCGCCGGTGACGACGCGTTTGGAACCGTAGTTGACAGACATTTTGTGTGCTCCGGGTCTAAAAATCAGTACAGGCCAAAGAGCTTGGCACCCAGCACGGCGGTGAGGCCAAACGCCAGCGCCAGGGTAACGAGGGCCGATGACTTGCCAAATTCTTTGCTGACGCTGTGGGTGGCATCCATGTACAGGTGGCGAACGCCTGCAATAAAGTGGTGCAAGTAACCCCAAATCAAGGCCAAAGCCACCAGTTTGATGAACCAGCCGGGCACAATGCCCACGCCCGCGGCAAACACCGAGGTAAACAGCTCGTAGGACATTTCCGATGACAAGGAGTTGTCGAACATCCAGATCACGAAGGGCAACAACACAAACATGATGCCGCCGCTGGCGCGGTGGAGGATGGACACCCAGCCCGCCGGTGGAAGGCGGTAGGTGGTGAGGTCCTTGAAGGCGTTGATGTTGCGGAACTCGGGCCGCTTTTTGCTCAGCTCTGTCATGAAGGGGCTTTCTGTAGGCTTGAGGTCGGTGAAAAAGTAACCAGCAGGTAACTTTGCAATGTTAGGCTGACTTACAGCTGTCGAATTCTATTGCAATGCAACATTTGCTTACGTGCTGTACAGGAATGTTTGCCTGAGCGCTGTTTTCAGCTCAACAAGTTGCTGTAATGGTGTGTGTCTGTCCGATAAACGGCGCGGCGCAACTCCATCGGGGCGTCGTTGTAGGTGTAGGCCAGGCGTTCAACAAACAGCAATGGAAACCCCTCGGGCACCTCCAGCAGCGAGGCTGCAATGGCATCGGCGGCCACGGCTCGGATTTTTTCTTCGGCACGGACCATGCGCACCCCAAAGCGGGTTTCGAACAGGGCGTACATGGGGCCCTGGTCTTGAGCCAATGCTTCTATGCTGAGTCCTTTGAAGGGGCCGCCGGGCAACCACAGGTCTTCGAGAATGGTGGGAATGCCCTGGAAGGACAAGATGCGGCGCACCTGGATGACGGGTTCGCCGCTGCGCAAGCCGAGTGCGTGGTTGATTTCGGCGCTGGCGCGCGAACGGCGACATTCCAAAATGCGGCGTTGGGCGGGGCCTTCGGTCTCTCGGTTGCCAGTGTCGGGCAGCAGGCGCAAAAACCGGTACTGGGTGTGGTGTTCGGCGTGGGTGGCAACAAAGGTGCCTTTGCCTTGGCGCCGAACCAGCAGGTTGTCGGCGGCCAGCTCATCAATTGCTTTGCGCACCGTGCCCTGGCTGACCTTGTAGCGCCCGGCCAACTCCAGTTCGCTGGGAATCAAATCGCCCGGTTTCCATTCGCCGCCCTGCAGGCTTTGCAAGATCAACGATTTGATTTGTTGGTACAGCGGGCTGAACGCCGGCGTGTTAAGGCCAGGGGTGGGCCACTGCTCTGTGGCAGAGACTGGGGGTAAAAGTGTTGCGGATGGGTTTGTCATCACGATTGCAATCATATCTTATATAAGACATAAGACAAATTGACGAACAAGGGTTTACCAGAGTACACTTGAGTCATATTCTTTTTCTTCAACCGTTCCTTGATTTGGAGTGTTTTCATGAGCAAGAAGCCCGTTCGCGTGGCCGTTACCGGCGCCGCAGGTCAAATTGGTTACGCCCTGCTGTTCCGCATTGCCTCCGGCGAAATGCTGGGCAAAGACCAGCCGGTGATTCTGCAGTTGCTGGAAATTCCCGACGAAAAAGCTCAGAAAGCCCTCAAGGGCGTGATGATGGAGTTGGACGATTGTGCTTTCCCGCTGCTGGCCGGCATGGAAGCCCACAGCGACCCGATGACCGCGTTCAAAGACACCGATTACGCCTTGCTGGTGGGTTCGCGTCCGCGCGGCCCGGGCATGGAACGTGCTGAACTGCTGTCGATCAACGGTGCCATCTTCACTGCTCAAGGCAAGGCCCTGAACGCTGTGGCCAGCCGTGATGTGAAAGTGCTGGTGGTGGGCAACCCTGCCAATACCAACGCCTACATTGCCATGAAGTCGGCCCCGGACCTCAAGCCCGGCAACTTCACCGCCATGTTGCGCCTGGACCACAACCGCGCTGCGTCACAAGTGGCTGCCAAGACTGGCAAGGCCGTTAAGGACATTGAAAAGCTGTGCGTGTGGGGCAACCACTCGCCCACCATGTACGCCGACTACCGTTTTGCCACCATCAATGGCGAGTCGGTCAAGGACATGATCAACGACCAGGACTGGAACGCCAACGTGTTCCTGCCCACCGTGGGCAAGCGTGGTGCGGCCATCATTGAAGCGCGTGGCCTGTCTTCGGCTGCTTCGGCAGCCAATGCCGCCATCGACCACATGCGTGATTGGGCCCTGGGCACCAACGGCAAGTGGGTCACCATGGGCATTCCTTCCCAAGGTTGGTACGGCATTCCCAAAGACGTGATGTTCGGCTTCCCCGTGACCTGCGAAAACGGCGAGTACAAGGTGGTGGAAGGCTTGTCGATCGACGAGTTCAGCCAACAGTGCATCAACAAAACGCTCAAGGAACTCACCGACGAGCAAGCTGGCGTGGCCCACTTGGTGTAAACACCTGCGCCATGCATCCACGCCAAGTGTTGTTGGGAGCGCAAGCCGGCGCAGTGGTGCTGCCGGTGTGCGACCATTACAGTGGCGTGGAGGCGCGCATGCGCAAAAGCCTGCAGCTGCAGGCCCAATACATACAGCGCACCGGCGCCTGTGTGTTTGATGTGACCTTGGATTGTGAAGACGGCGCCCCGGTGGGGGGCGAGGCAGAGCACGCCTTGTTGGTGACTGAATTGTTGCAAGGCTTGGACCTGTCTGGTGCGGTGCCCCCCCGGGTGGGCGTGCGTGTTCACCCCGTGGATCACCGGGCGTTTGAAGCCGATCTGGACCAGTTGTTGGGCCAAGCGGCTGGCAAGATTTCACACCTGATGGTGCCCAAGGTGGAGTCTGTTCAAGATGTGGAACGCGCAGCAACCCTGGCCGATGCTGCGGGGGGTGCGCAGGTGCCTTTGCATGTGTTGATTGAGTCGCCCTTGGCGGTGCACCGAGCATTTGATATTGCGGCACACCCTCGGGTGCAGTCTTTGAGTTTTGGGTTGATGGACTTTGTGTCGGCCCACGGGGGCGCGATTCCCTCTACCGGAATGGGTGTTCAAGGGCAGTTCAACCACCCGTTGGTGGTGCGGGCCAAGTTGGAAATTGCGAGTGCGTGTCATGCCCATGGCAAGGTACCTTCGCATTGTGTTGTGACCGAATTCAAAGACCCTTTGGCTTTGAAGCTTGCCGCCACTCGTGCAGCGCAAGAATTGGGTTACAGCCGCATGTGGAGCATTCACCCAGACCAGATTGAGCCGATTTTGGAGGCTTTTTCGCCTGCGGCCGACGAGGTGGAAAAGGCATGCGAGATTGTTTTGGCTGCATTTGAGGCCCAGTGGGCCCCAATTTCGCACCGGGGGCACTTGCACGATCGGGCCAGTTACAGGTATTTTTGGCAGGTGTTGGAGCGTGCGCACCAAACCGGCTGCGCATTACCTGCGAACATACAGGTGTTTTTTGCATCCAACCCAATGTGAGGACAAGATGAAAAACACTGTATCCAAGATCGAAACCGCAACGGTGGGGCTGCGTTCAACGCTCTGTGTGTTGGTCGCAGCCTTGGGCTTGGCGGCACACGCTGATGATGGCCGTACCCGGGTGGTCAAGGCGGGCAAGCTTGGCGCTGTTGTGGTGCGATTGCCTGCTGCGTTGGCCCCCCAGCCTGCTCAGGCTGCGGTTGCCCCGGCCAAACCGGCCGAGCTTGTTGTGCCTGTTGCGGTCGCTCGCCCCCCAGCTGAAGCGCCTGTGGCCCAACCGGTTCTCGCGCCGGTGTTTGCTGCCGATGAGTCTGGTGCGGGCCCGGTGTACATTGGGCATTTGGCTTGCGAGCTGGGGCAATCTGTTGTTTTGTCCGCCGATGCAGACGCCCCAGACCGCTTCCATTTGCAGCATCTGGGGCAGAAATACCACTTGCGTCGGGTGTCCACAACCACTGGAGCGGTGCGCTTGGAAGACGAAGGCGCGGGCGCTGTTTGGTTGCAGTTGCGTCACAAATCCATGTTGTTGAGCCAAAAGCAGGGCCGCCGCTTGGTGGACGATTGTGCCGGCCCCATTCAACGCGCCGCTGCTGAAAATTTGCGTCGCAATCCCCCCCCTCATTTGCTGGATGTGGCTCAAAACCCACGTCGAGATTGATTTTTTTACTGGAGTAGAAGATGCTGCAAGCCTACCGTGAACACGTCGCCGAGCGCGCTGCGCTGGGTATTCCCCCGCTGCCTCTGGATGCCAAGCAGGTTGAAGCCCTGATCGAGCTGATCAAGAGCCCACCTGCGGGTGAAGACGCCTTTCTGATGGACCTGTTGACCCACCGCGTGCCCCCCGGTGTGGACGATGCGGCCAAGGTCAAGGCCAGCTTTCTGGCTGCGGTGGCGCACGGCGACATTGCTGTGGGCCTGGTCAGCAAAGCCAAAGCCACCGAGCTGCTGGGCACCATGGTGGGTGGTTACAACGTGCACCCGCTGATCGAACTGCTGGACGACGCTGATGTGGCCGCTGTGGCCGCCGAAGGCCTCAAGAAAACCCTGTTGATGTTCGACTTCTTCAACGACGTGGCCGAGAAAGCCAAGGCTGGCAATGCCAAAGCCAAGGAAGTCATGCAAAGCTGGGCCGACGCCGAGTGGTTCACCAGCCGTCCTGAAGTGCCCAAGACGATCACCGTCACCGTGTTCAAGGTGCCCGGCGAAACCAACACCGACGACCTGTCGCCCGCGCCCGATGCCTGGAGCCGCCCCGACATTCCGCTGCACTACCTGGCCATGCTGAAAAACACCCGTCCTGATGCGGCATTCAAGCCCGAAGAAGACGGCAAGCGCGGCCCCATGCAATTCATCGAAGACCTGAAGAAAAAAGGCAACCTCGTGGCCTACGTGGGCGACG